>CAZLRY010000043.1:0-2608 GCA_964561675.1 uncultured Chitinophaga sp. | reverse complement strand
CCCTGTCCTTTTTATTGACGGCCTGTCCTTTTGAGTCAAATATGCCCCTGGAGAAAGCCCCGGTAGAACCGGTCGACTCAAGCCTCCTTGGTTTCTGGTATGGCATTGTGAAAGATGGCAGCGACTATTTCGGCATAGAAGCCCTGGAAATCAGCCGGCAATCGGATTCCCTTTATTCAGTTATTCGCTATGGCAAGGCAGTCAAGGGTGATATGATCCTGCCCGACACTTCCTTTTATACCGCCTACAGTTCCCGGGTCAGGGATCAATCCTTTATGAACCTGGCCGCCCTGGGACCGGATGGTAAGCCAAACAAGGTCTGGTATATATCTGCTTATAGTCTGAGTCAGGACACTTTACAGGTCCGGACCGTCACCGAAACCTTTACCACCCGCAAATCCTTTCCCCGCCCGGAAGATTTTAAAAAGCTGGTACTTGATATGAGTCAAAACCGGAATATTTTTGATGAACTCTTTACGCTTTCCTACCGGAAAATACCCAAACCAGCTTCCTTTGAGCCCTGATAATTTCAAGGGGATAAATTTTCCTGAAAACTAACCGTCAATCCCCTTCGATTCCCCTACTTTTGCGCAATTTGTTTTTTCAGCAACGATTACTGCCAGCTCACCAATTTAAAAACAAAAAATGCCTAAAGACAATTCGATCAAATCGGTGCTTATTATCGGCTCCGGCCCCATTATTATCGGACAAGCCTGTGAATTTGACTATTCCGGTACACAAGCCGCCAGAAGTCTGAGAGAAGAAGGAATTAAAGTCATTCTTATTAATAGTAACCCGGCCACCATTATGACAGACCCCATGATGGCAGACCGGGTTTACCTTTTGCCCCTCACCGTGGAGAGCATTGAACAGATTCTCCAGGAAAACCAGATTGATGCGGTGCTGCCTACGATGGGTGGACAAACCGCCCTCAACCTTGCCAAAGAAGCAGAAGACCTGGGACTCTGGAAACAATACAATGTGCGCCTGATCGGGGTGGATATCAAAGCCATTGACAAAGCCGAAGACCGGGAAAAATTCCGCCAGTGGATGATTCAGCTGGGCGTACCGGTAGCTACGGCCAAAACCGCCAACTCTTATCTCGAAGGAAAAGAGTTTGCCCAGCAGATCGGCTTCCCGCTGGTGATTCGGCCTTCCTTTACCCTCGGTGGTACAGGTGGCGGATTTGTACATGATAAAGAAGATCTCGATGAAGCCCTGAACCGTGGTTTACAGGCCTCGCCCATCCATGAAGTACTGGTGGAGAAAGCCGTACTTGGCTGGAAAGAATTTGAACTGGAACTGCTCCGCGATTCTGCCGATAATGTATGTATCATCTGTACGGTTGAAAACTTTGACCCGATGGGCGTGCATACCGGCGACTCCATCACCGTGGCCCCGGCCATGACCCTTAGTGATACCGGCATGCAGCTGATGCGGAATACCGCCATCATGATGATGCGTGACCTCGGTAATTTCGCCGGTGGTTGTAACGTACAGTTTGCGATGAGTCCCGATACGGAAGAAATCATCGCAATTGAGATCAATCCCCGGGTAAGCCGCTCCTCTGCCCTGGCCAGTAAGGCCACCGGTTATCCCATTGCGAAAATCGCGGCCAAACTCGCGATCGGATACAACCTGGATGAACTGGAAAACCAGATCACCAAAACCACTTCTGCGTATTTTGAACCGGCACTGGATTATGTAATTGTAAAAATCCCCCGCTGGAACTTCGATAAATTCAAAGGCGCCAATGACACGCTCGGTCTGCAGATGAAGAGCGTGGGTGAAGTAATGGCCATCGGCCGGAGTTTTACCGAAGCCATTCAGAAAGCCTGCCAGAGTCTCGAGAATAACGCGGTAGGTTTAGGCTATTATGGCAAGAGCATGATGCATGCCGAGGAGTTGCTGGAGTATATCAAGACCCCGAAATGGGACCGGATCTTCCGGATCAAGGATGCCCTGATGGCCGGTATATCGGTGGGTACAATCTCCAAAGCCACCAATGGAATTGACCGCTGGTTCCTTTACGAGATCCAGAAGATCTGCACCATCGAAAAGGAAATTGCCAAATACGACCTGGATACCTTGCCCATTGAACTGCTGCGGGAAGCCAAAGTAAATGGCTTCAGCGATGAACAGATCAGCCGCATCCTGGAACATGGGGATGAAGAAGATGTATACAATAAAAGAAAGGAAGCCGGCATTACCCGGGTGTACAAAATGGTGGACACCTGTGCCGCTGAATTTGAAGCAAAGACTCCCTATTTCTATTCCACTTTTGAACGTGGCAACAGCAACGAGAGCAAAGTGTCGGATAAAAAGAAAATCATCGTACTTGGCAGCGGTCCCAACCGGATCGGTCAGGGTATTGAATTCGATTATTGCTGTGTGCACGGATTGTTAGCGATCAAGGAATGCGGTTATGAAGCCATCATGGTGAACTGTAACCCGGAGACGGTGAGCACGGATTTCGACATGGCGGACAAACTTTATTTTGAACCGGTGTATTGGGAACATCTCTGGGAGATCGTTGAACATGAAAAGCCGTATGGCGTGATCGTTCAACTGGGCGGACAAACGGCCCTGAAGCTGGCCGAGAAACTGA
>CAZLRY010000042.1:13862-15539 GCA_964561675.1 uncultured Chitinophaga sp. | reverse complement strand
TGTATGACATTCTCCAACTGAACGACATGCTCGTTCCTGAACTGCTGGATATAGCCGAGCAGCTGAAAATCCCCAATGCCAAAAAGCTGAGTAAACAGGATCTGGTTTATAAGATTCTTGACAGCCAGGCGATTGCCGGTTCTAAAGGAGCCAAACCTGCCGATGACGGCAAACGTAAGCGTATTGTAAAAACCAGCACCAGCACCGGCGGCAGCGAAGAAGCCGTGGTGGAAAGCGGTGGAGAAGAGAAACCCGCCCCTAAAAAACCCAATATGCCCATAAAAAAAGAAGCCCCTGTGAAGAAAGCCCGGAAGAAACCGGATGAAAAGCCACAGATTGACGGAAACAGTACGGCAGAACAAACACAGCAGCAGGATAACGAACCCGATCAGGAACAACAAAATGGTTCTGAAAATAACAATGCTGAAATCGTTCTTGATAGTAAAACCGAACAACTGGCGCAAGCCATTCTGAATGAAGCCAGCCAGCAGGCGGGTGAAAATACGAATCAACAGAATAAATTCTATCCTCCCCGCCGTGAACAGCAGTTCAATGTGGAATTTGATGGGGTGATCCTTGGCGAAGGTGTATTGGAAATGATGCCCGATGGATATGGCTTCCTCCGTTCCTCCGACTACAACTACTTATCTTCTCCCGACGACGTATATGTATCTCCTTCACAGATCAAGTTATTCGGTTTAAAAACCGGTGATACCGTACACGGATCTGTACGTCCGCCAAAAGAAGGGGAAAAATATTTCGCTTTACTGAAAGTGGATACGATCAATGGCAAGAGTCCCGAAGAAGTACGCGACCGCGTTCCTTTCGACTACCTCACGCCTTTGTTCCCTTTCGAAAAACTGAATCTCTTTACTACCGCCTCTGATTATTCCACCCGGATCATGGACCTCTTTACTCCTATTGGTAAAGGACAACGTGGATTGATCGTGGCCCAGCCGAAAACCGGTAAGACCATGTTGCTGAAAGCCGTGGCCAATGCCATTGCGGAGAATCACCCCGAGTGCTACCTGATGGTGGTGCTGGTGGATGAGCGTCCGGAAGAGGTAACCGATATGGAACGGAGCATTAAAGGCGAAGTGATCGCGTCTACCTTTGATGAGCCGGCTGAGAAACACGTAAAAGTGTCTACCATTGCCCTGCAAAAAGCAAAGCGTCTCGTAGAGTGCGGACATGATGTGGTTATCCTGCTGGATTCCATTACACGTCTCGCCCGTGCCCACAATACAGTGGCTCCTGCATCCGGTAAAGTATTATCCGGTGGTGTGGAAGCAAACGCGATGCAAAAACCCAAGCAGTTTTTTGGTGCCGCCCGTAAAATTGAAGACGGAGGTTCCCTCACCATTATCGCTACCGCCCTGGTGGATACCGGAAGCAAGATGGATGAAGTGATCTTCGAGGAATTCAAAGGAACCGGTAACATGGAATTGCAACTGGATCGTCGCCTTTCCAACAAACGGATTTTCCCGGCCATCGATATCGTGGCCTCCAGTACCCGTCGCGACGACCTGTTGCTGGAGCGTGATGTGTTGCAACGTATGAACCTCCTCCGTGTTTATCTTACTGACATGAATACCGAAGAAGCCATGCGCGAACTGCAGAATCGTATGAAGGGCACCAAGAGCAACGAAGAGTTTTTGGCGAGTATGAACCGGTAAA
>CAZLRY010000042.1:0-13762 GCA_964561675.1 uncultured Chitinophaga sp. | reverse complement strand
AACAACCATGGCGGTCCAACGTATCCACATAGACGAATTCCTGAAACTGGCGGAAACACACCCTGTATTCGATGTACGTTCACCCGGCGAATACAACCATGCGCATATGCCCGGGGCAATTTCACTTCCATTATTCACTGATGAGGAACGCAAACAGGTCGGCACCGCTTACAAACAAATCAGCCGCGAACAAGCCATCAAGATCGGTCTCGACTACTTCGGCCCCAAAATGCGCAAGATGGTGGAAGAAGTAGAAGCAGTCAGCAGCCGGCAGTTGGCAGACAGCAGCCGGCAGGCGGCAGTTGGCAGCCTGCCTACTGCCAACTGCATACTGGTATATTGCTGGCGCGGCGGCATGCGCAGCGGCGCGGTCTCCTGGTTGCTCGATATGTATGGATTCAAAGTCTACACGCTTATCGGCGGATATAAGAAGTTCCGGAACCATGTACTCGATACGTTTAAAAAACCTTACCGCTTCAACATCATCGGTGGATATACCGGCTCGGGTAAAACCGAATTACTCAAAACCCTGAAAGAAAAAGGGGAGAAGGTGATTGACCTCGAAAACATCGCCAACCATAAAGGCTCCGCCTTCGGTGCCATCGGCCTGCCCCCGCAACCCACCCAGGAGATGTTTGAAAATCTCCTCAGCAACGAATTGTCAACTATAAGTTCTAAGGAGGGACTACGAACTACTAACTACGAACTACTAACTAGCTGTATCTGGCTCGAAGACGAATCCCAGCGCATCGGCCTCATCAACATCCCCGGCGACCTCTGGAAAAACATGCGCCAATCGAAAGTCTGGTTCCTGGACATCCCTTTTGAGGAAAGACTGAAGCATATTATCCCCGAATATGGGATTTTAGAACAAGAAAAGCTGATTGCCGCCATTGAGCGAATCAGCCAGAAATTGGGCCATTTGAACGCAAAAACGGCCATTTTACTGCTAAAAGAGGGCAAAATCAGCGAAAGTTTTGACATTTTGCTCCGGTACTACGACAAGTTTTATTTCCGGTCCCTGCACAATCGGGAGGGGTTAGAAACGTTATTACATACGATAAACTGTAAATCCGTTAGTCCAGAAAATGCCGATCTCCTTATCCGTGAAGCCACTGCTCAAAGCCAGACACCTCTGGCTTAGTTTCCTGTTCCTGCTCGCCCCCCTGTTTTTTTATGGTCAGACCCTGACCGGTCTCTGGGTGGGTGCTCTTCACAACGACAGCAGCTCTGTACGTAAGGACCAGTCTTTTGAAATCGCCCTTACCGAATATCGGGGAAAGGTATTTGGCTATTCCCGCAGTGAATTTATTGTAAATGATACCCTGTATTACATTGTTAAGCGTGTCAAAGGAACCATTGAAGGGGATATTTGTGAAGTAAAAGACGATGAAATCATTGCTTATAATTTCAGGGGAAAACTGGACAAGGGGATTAAAGTAACCAGCACATTCCGGCGTAACCAGACCGATAGCACCTGGCAACTCGATGGAAGCTGGAAAACCAATGCCACTAAGAAATACTATTCGGTTACCGGAAAAGTGAACCTTGCAGAAGAAAAAGACCTGACCGCTTCCAAACTATTTCCACACCTCGAAGAACTGAATAAGGCCGACGAAATTGCTTTTTACAAAGAAAGAACCGAACCTGCTCCATTCGTAAAAGTGGCAAAACCGGAGCGAATTCAGTCAGAATACACCGAAAAAGCCGATATTTTGGCCAAAAACGAGGAAAAATCGCTTTCGGTCAAAAAACCGGAATTGCCCCAACCGGCGCAACCTGTCGTGCCTGAAGTAGCAGTACAGTCTGTCCCGAAAACCAAAACGACACCCGTTTTACCAGCAGATGCGTTACCGGGAAACAATCCGGTCGCAACGAATAACCAAGCCCAGGAAAAACCGGGAGTAAAAAACGAGCCGGCGCTGACGGCTGTTCCGGAAAAGAAAAACCCGGATCCTCAGACCCAGGATAAACTGACGGCCAAAGCCAAAACCGAAACAAATATCCCGGTTGTTCCTGTAAAAACAGAAACCCCTCCCGTTAGAACGGCAGCCCCGGCGAATGCAGTTAACGAAACAGCAAACACCAGTACCGCTAACCCGGAAGTCGCTGCCGTAAAACCGGCCCCGGCAACCAGCCCGGTGGTAAAAACACAGCCAGCAACACCTCCTGTAACTACTGCAACCGTTAAACCAAGCCCGTCGCAGGAAGAAAAAGCAGTTGTTAAAACAACAAATCCTTCGGCAAAAAATCAGCAAACTGATGCGCCAAAAACGATAGTCGCGACTAAAGCACCTGAAGAAAAAATCGCGGCTGTTGCTCCGGAAAACCTGGCGAAAACAAAACCAGCCACAGCAACCGTTGTAAACAATAAGCCTGCAGCAACAGAACCGGCCCTGACACCGGTCAGCAATAAAGCGGTTATCGCCAATCCGGTTGAAACAAACCTGCCGAAACCGAGAGTCATCGATCCAACGGCCCTGCTGGTTAAAAAATCTGTGGAAGACCCGATCAAAAAATCAACCATGATTGCCGGCCGTAAATCAGAGTTCAACCAGGAGGTCTATTTCAAATCCGACAGCCTGATCCTGACCCTCTATGATAACGGGGAAATTGATGGCGATACCGTGAGTGTTTACCTCAACGGCGAAGTAGTGATGCCCAGCCAGGGTCTGAAAAGCTCAGCGATCCGTAAAACCATTCACATGGATGACGGCCTCGAAACATTCACCCTCGTGATGTTTGCTGAAAGCCTCGGTAAATACCCGCCCAATACCGGACTGCTCGTGATCCGCGACGGCAATGATGTTTACAATCTTCGCTTCAGCTCCGACTTCCAGAAAAGTTCAGGGATTGTGTTCCGGCGTTTCAAATAGTTATAATAAATACACTCCGCTTATCTTAGACAGTTTTCAGTCCTTCACTGAATGACTAACTTTGCATTCTCAATAAACAAATGATAATGCAGGATCCTGTAAGATTGACCCAATTCTCCCATGGCGCCGGCTGTGGCTGTAAAATTTCGCCTAAAGTACTGGATGAAATTTTAAAAACTTCTGTAGCGTTCCCTGATAATGATAAATTACTGGTAGGTAATCATAGTCGTGACGATGCCGCTGTTTATGATCTCGGCAATGGGACCGCAGTCATTTCCACCACGGATTTCTTTATGCCGATTGTGGATGACCCCTTTGAATTCGGCCGGATCGCCGCTGCTAATTCCATAAGCGATGTCTATGCCATGGGAGGAAAACCCCTGATGGCGATTGCCGTATTGGGATGGCCGGTAAACAAACTGCCCCCCGATGTTGCGCAGAAGGTGGTCGAAGGCGGACGCAGCATCTGCCTCGAAGCCGGCATTCCTTTAGCCGGTGGTCACAGCATCGATTCACCGGAACCGATCTTTGGCCTGGCCGTAACAGGTATACTTCCCATTGAAAACCTGAAACAAAATAATACCGCAAAAGAAGGCGACCTGCTCTTTCTCACCAAACCACTTGGTGTAGGTATTTTGTCAACCGCACAGAAAAGAGGGTTGATTACCGACGAACTGCTGGCTGTAATCATCAAACAAATGACCACCCTGAATAAAACAGGGGAGGAGTTGGGAAAAATAAAAGGCGTACATGCCATGACCGATGTGACCGGCTTCGGTTTCCTGGGCCACCTGATCGAGATGGCCGAAGGCAGCGGACTGAGCGCGGAAGTATGGTATGATAAGATTCCCGCTATCCCCGGCGTGAAAGAGTATATCGCCCAGGGCGTATTCCCC
Source organism: uncultured Chitinophaga sp. (assembly GCA_964561675.1). Taxonomy (GTDB): domain Bacteria; phylum Bacteroidota; class Bacteroidia; order Chitinophagales; family Chitinophagaceae; genus JJ008. The sequence continues at coordinate 9,990 of CAZLRY010000042.1, read as the reverse complement.
GATGGCACCACCCGCAACTGGAGCAGCTACGGCGAGAAAGTAAAATTTGAAAAAGGCACCCCGGTGGCAGAAGCCTTTAAGTTATTGCCGGACCCGCAGACTAATGGCGGCTTACTGATTGCCATTTCACCGGAGGCAAAAGACGAACTGATCGGTATACTTGAAAAGAATGGGCTGGGTGGATTCATCACCCCACTCGGACAGATGAAAGCAAAAGGAGAAAAAGCAGTAGTTATCCTTCCTTAATTTTTCGCTGCAGAAAAATCTCCGCCAGCATACAACGTACACTGCCGCCTTCCACCTGTTCAATGGTGGGGACAGCAACGGGTATCAGTGTTGCAAAACTTTGTAGCTGTTGTATCTGGTCCGGACGTAGTGCACTCATTGCCGTCTCGCTGAGCACGATCAGCGATTCTCCTTTTTTGTTTTTGATCTCGAGCATATTGCCTGCAAATGCATAGAGCTGGTCGCGGGTTATGGGGATGATGGTATGATCTGTTGATTCCAGTAATTGTTTCACCGCAATGAGCTCCCATTCTTCTTCGATCGCCTCTTCACAAAGCACTGCAAATTTTTCACCCAATGCCATCACCACATTGGTATGATAAATCGGTTGGCCTTCCTTATCAGTGGCCAGGAATACAATGGCCTGAAATCCGTTGGCAGTAGCGAATTTCTCCAGGACCGATAAATTGGTACGCTCCGATATTGCCGCGTAGATCATTTCATGATCATAGTCGATGACCATGCTGCCCGTGCCTTCGAGGAAACGACCTTCTGCTTCAAATTCACTCCAGTCCTGCACATCGACGACCACATACTCACGGGTAATCTGTTCCAGCAACTCGTCCCTTTTCTCTGTACGCCGGTTAGGCGCAAACATGGGATAAATAAATATTTTACCGTCGGGAGATGTGCTGATCCAGTTATTGGGAAATACGGCATCGGGTTTGGGTGGCTCCTTGCTGTCTTCCAGCACAAGCAGTTCCACCTGATGGCTGCGCAACAAATCCACCATTGCATCAAATTCAGTCAGGGCTTTTTGTTGCAGCGTAGTGCGGTCCAGCCCGGGATGATGCTGGAAGAAATTATTGGCAGCCGTTTCGTCGTTATAGCCGAATGCGGCCGGCCTCACCATTAACAATGTAGATGCGATTGGCAAATGATGAAATTAAAATTTTTCAAAGCGAAACATCGTAACACGGGGAGTACAGCTTCCGCTGATAATATCCTGTACCACGAACTTATAAGTATTCCCCACAGCAATACTGTCTTTTTTTATCTGGTCAATATGCAGCAGACTTCCGTTTAATTGTCTTGAATACAGGGTATCCTTCTTATCATTAGATTGGATACCGGCTTCCAGTTCCAGCCATACATTGTACCAGGTGCTGTCCGTGGTTTCGAGTTTAATCAGTTTCGCCGGATGAATCGTTTCCTTATAGCTGCAGGGCCCGCCAGCAACTACTTTATCCCCGTTATTACAGGCAATAAACAACAAGCCGAATACGGGCAACAGCCATTTTATATTCATAGTATTAAATTAAATCAATCCATCAATCTTTGCTGCGAGCAATCGGTCTTTCTCCGTCACTATATCTCCCGCATCATGCGTACTCAGCCAGATCTCCACCGTATTCCACACATTGGTCCATAACGGATGATGGTCCATCTTCTCGGCTTCCAGTGCCACCCGGGTCATAAAAGCAAAAGCTTCGCTGAAGTTAGTGAACTGGAATTTGCGGTAGAGTTTGTTGTTGGTTTCGGTCCACATGGGGAGGAGGTTGAGGGTTGAAAGTATAAGGTTTAAGGTTGAGGGTTTAGAAGAACCAAATTTCAACCATGCCACGGAGAAGGTTTGTGATTTCTATATTGATTATTCCTTGGATTTTGTCTTTTGATGCTTCTTTGGATCTTGGCATCTTGGCTTCTTGGTTCTTATTGTCCGATTATCTAAAACACGAGATTCTCTTTATTCTTTATCTGTTCTATTGAAAGCTCCGTCACCAACTGCACACTATTAATGCTCCGGATCGTCTGGATCGTTTCCTGCAGTGTGTCATCATTCACTTCGTCGCCTTTCATCAGCCAGAGAAAATCGAAGTGCTTGAATTCGGGCAGAAGATATTCGCCGTCAAACTGGTTGTTATAGATATAATGCTCCAGCGTTCCGGTGGGTACCCGGTATTCGTACACGGCGAAAAAATAATCTCTTTTCTTTTTGATCAGCTTAATTTCAATATCATTGATCCGGAAGTCAAGACCGATCGTATTATTCAGGTGCCAGCAAAACTGGTAGTCCTTGATAGGGGCCATTACGCCCAACAAACGGGTATCTTCAAAAAAGCCCTCCATGAGCTCCTTTGTATCAAGGACCAGTTTGTTTTTTTCGGCCATACTGTAATTTACGGATTAGAATTCAACCGTGGTCTCCAGGGTGTCTTTCCCGCGGAGGTAAACGACTTTTGCTTTATCTCCTTTTTTAAACTTACCCAGGGTTTGCATATAACTTTCCATGGAGGTAATCTTGAAATCCCCGATCTGCAGGATAATGTCTCCTGCTTTCAGTCCGGCTTTCTGCGCCGGCTTGCCCTCACTTACCCCATCAGAACGTAAACCATTGCCGGACCAGGTATAATCGGGCATAATTCCCATGGATACGCTGAAGCGGGCGGAGGTAGTGGTTTGTGCTTCGCGGGTTTTGATAAAAGCGAGTTTAGGTTGGTTGTCCAGCTGCTGCACTACACCTAATACATGTTTTACAATTAATTGCTCCCCGCCATAGTTGATCTTATCCGCATCATCCGAAGGTTTGTGGTAATCCGTATGCAGGCCGGTGAAATAAAACAATACCGGAATATCCTTCCGATAGAAGGAGGTGTGATCACTGGGACCGGTACCACTGCTGTCGGTGCGGATGACCAGCGGCGGCTGTACATTGGTCTTATAGGGCAGTTTGAAAAAATCATAGTTATTGATTACTTTCTCCCAGGCAGGGGACGTGCCATACCCACCAATGGTCAGTACTTTGCTGCTGTCATTCAACCGGCCCACCATATCCATATTGATCATATAGTTCACCGTCTTCAGGTCAATGGTCGGGTGCTCGGTATAATACTTGGATCCGTAAAGTCCGAGCTCTTCACCAGAGAAGGCGATAAAGAGATAGTTGTTATTTTTTAACGTGGAACCTTTTAGTTTTTTAGACAACTCTATAAGCGCTGCGGTTCCGCTGGCATTATCATCGGCCCCGTTATGAATGGCCGGTTCTGTTGTGGTATGCCTGGAATTGCCATCTTCCCCATAACCCAGGTGATCGAAGTGAGCTCCGATAACAACCGTAGTGGGAGCACCATTGTCCACAAAACCAACCACATTATACCCGGTTCTTTTTTTATCACTCAGGGAAACCGCAAATTTTACATTGATCGTGGCAGAAGGATCTTTCAGGTATTTCGCGGCTGCTTCTTTCTTAATATAAATAACCGGTATAGTCAGCGTCGCTGATTTATCCTTTCCATTAAACACCAGTTTATCATCAGTGCCTGAAGTGTTATAAATAAATAAGGCGGTGGCTCCTTTATCCTTTGCTTTTTTAGTATTGGTATAAATATAATCAGGAAGATCAAAATGCGGGTTGGCCTTATTTTCCTCCAATGCGTCTTTCAGATCCACAAACCAGGGCATATCCGCTTCCTGTACCGCAATGGCAGGCAGGGCTTCCATTTTACCTGGTGCACTATACGGAAATGGGAAATACTCTTTTCCGGTTTCCAGCTTACTGCCATTGATGGATAATTCCGTTGAAGGGTCAATCTGTTTTCCTTCATTTACTTCAAACGCCTGGTAATAATTACTGGTTCCCTTTGGCAACAGTCCGGTACTGCTGAACTGGTTACTGATATACTCCATGGCCTGCTTTTCCCCCGCAGTCCCGGTACGACGACCTTCCAGTTTATCATCAGACAGGTACTGGATATGAGCTTTCAGGTTGTCCAGCAGCTGTACATCCTCTTTATTAATTTTCTTGGAAGGCGAGCAGGCAATAACAAATACCAGCAGGCCGGTCAGGGATCTTGAAAAAGCGCGAACCATAATAAAACGATTGATAAGTGGCAAAGGTATTGCGCCCGTCTGTTTCTTTGCTTGTTTATTGCCATAAATCCGTCAATCTTTTTCCGGATTGCACCTGCTAAAAATCGTATTTCGTAAGGCTGTTTCCCCTTACCGCAATACTTTTGCCTACCCGGAAGGGAGCTGTCACTTAAATGGAACAAAATAAACCACATATCGCCCTGGTCGGCAATCCCAACAGCGGAAAAAGTTCCCTGTTCAACTGCCTGACCGGACTGAATCAGCAGGTGGGCAATTTTCCGGGGGTGACCGTGGACAAAAAAACCGGTACGGCTGAATTTGGCAGTTTCAGAGCTGAACTGATCGACCTGCCCGGCTCCTACAGCCTTTACCCCAAGCGGTTGGATGAATGGGTGAGTTATAAAGTCCTGATCGGGGAAGACAAAGACATCAAAGCCGATGTAGTGGTGGCCGTGGCCGATGCCAGCAACCTGAAAAGAAACCTCCTTTTTTGTACCCAGATCATTGACCTGAAGATTCCGGTGGTGGTGGTATTGACCATGATGGACCTGGCGCGGCAAAAAGGAATCAAAATTGATATTCCCACCCTGGAGCGGGAGCTGGGTGTACCCGTGGTGGCCGTCAATCCGAGGAAAAACAAGGGAATCGTGGAACTGAAAAGAGCGATTTCCCTGACGGTTCAACAGGCTTATAAAACACCAGTCCGGGATTTTATTGACAATAACGCCCTGGCGGAAGCCCCGATTGAAGAAGTAAAACAGCATTTTCCCGCTCTGAGTGATTATAAAGCGATCCATTACCTGATCAATCATGAACATTTTGAGCTGAATGCTCCCATGCAGGAAACGATTGAAAATATCGAAATCCGGCACCAGTTCAACCCCACCAAGACCCAGGCGGAAGAAATCTTACAACGATATAGCCGGATCCGGCAGATCATGCAACAGGCCGTTTCCGAACCCGATCCACTGAAAAAATCCATTTTCACGGAACGGTTGGACAACCTGTTGCTACACCGCCGCTGGGGTTACCTGATCCTGCTGGCCGTATTGTTCCTGCTTTTCCAAAGTGTATTCTGGCTGGCACAATACCCGATGGACTGGATCGACCTGGGTTTTTCTAAAATAAATCAATTCCTTTCACAGACTTTGCCGGATACCCGTTGGACCGATCTGCTCCTGAATGGGGTGATTGCCGGACTGAGTGGCATTTTTGTCTTTGTCCCACAAATCATGATTCTTTTTGGCCTGATCACTTTACTCGAGGACAGTGGTTATATGGCCAGGATCAGTTTTCTTTCCGACCGGCTGATGCGCAGTGTGGGACTGAACGGAAAAAGCGTGATGCCGATGATCAGCGGATTTGCCTGCGCCGTACCCGCCATCATGAGTGCCCGGAATATTGAAAACCGGAAAGAACGGCTACTCACCATCCTGATCACCCCGCTGATGAGTTGTTCGGCCCGCTTGCCGGTTTATACCATTCTCATCGGATTGGTGATCCCTCAAAAAAACATTCTTGGTTTTATGAGTTTGCAGGGACTGGTGATGATGGGACTATACCTCCTCGGACTGGTGATGGCCCTGATCGTATCCTATATTGCCAAATGGTTTATCCATATTAAAGAGAAAAGCTTTTTCATTCTGGAACTGCCAACATACCGGGCACCCCGCTGGAAAAACGTCTTGCCCACTATGATCAGCAAGGCAAAAATCTTTGTGGTGGATGCGGGAAAAATCATCATGATCATCAGCCTGGTGCTCTGGGCCCTGAGTTCTTTTGGTCCGGGCAATACCATGCAGGAAATCACCGCTAAATATGAACAGCTGAAATTACAACCCGGGGCTGATGCCGCCTTGCTGGATAAAGCGTATCATACCGAAAAGCTGGAAAGCTCCTTTGCCGGCATTATCGGAAAATCCATTGAACCTGCTATTACTCCATTAGGCTATGACTGGAAAATCGGGATCGCCCTGGTTACTTCTTTCGCCGCCCGTGAAGTATTTGTGGGGACCATGGCCACCTTATATAGTGTGGGAGATACCGATGATGATGGTTTATTACTCAAGGAAAAAATGAAAGCGGCGGTACGTCCCGACGGCACGCCGGTCTTTACCCTGGCCAGCGGTTTGTCACTCCTGATCTTTTATGTATTTGCTATGCAATGTATGAGCACACTCGCTGTAGTGAAAAGGGAAACCCGCAGCTGGAAGTGGCCTGCGATACAACTGGTCTATATGACGGGACTGGCCTATTTACTGAGTTTGCTGGTGTATCAGTTATTGAAGTGATTTTCTACCTTCTTTATTTATTATAGTACTCCCACAAATAAGTGGCAATTTTCCGGGCCATGGTCCAGGCCTCATTCTCACGTGTCCAGCTCGTGTCTTTGTTATTCTTGGTGAAAATGCAAAACACAAAAGGATTGCCGGGGGCATTCACGATCATCGCTTCGCTGCGGGAAGCGTTCACACATCCGTTTTTACTGAAGACTTCAATCGTCGGCGGGAAAACAGAAATGGCCTCCTGTTCATCCCAGAAATTTCTTCCCAGTAAACGAAGCATGCGTTCACTGCTTGTTTTTGAAAATACCTCATACCGGTAGATCTTTTCGAAGAGCATACCCATTTCACGGGGCGTGGTTTGTCCCCAACCATATTGACCCCGGTTGGCTTCCCGGCCGGGCGTGCGGGAATTGACGCGGGTGTCCTTGAAACCCAAACTATCCAGGATGGTATTGATCCGGGTGCCGGTGCCGGCCAGGCTTTGCAGCCAGAGACTGGCGGTATTATCACTGGTGGTCAGCATCAGCATCAATATTTTTTTGAGGGCGATCTTCTCCCCGGATTTGAAAGAACCCAGAATATCGGAACCTTCATACAAGAGGGAGTCTTTATAAGTAAGCAATGAATCATAGGCAAGCTCCCCTTTATTCATGCGATCGGCAACGCCCAGCAGAATTGGCACTTTTACAATACTCGCTGTAGGAAAAATCGTATCCGCATTAATCACGGCTGTTTTTCCGGTACGCAGGTTTTTTACATAAATACCGATATCGCCGTGGTAACCGCTGACCATCGACTGAAGTTCGTTTTGTAATTTTTTATCCATGCGTTGTGCCTGGATAGAAAAAGCGGCACACAGGAACAGTGCGCCGCTCAATATAAAAGACTTTATCATCAGAATGCTTTTTTAGCTGGGTTTGTAGCTGACTGCAGGTAATCAAAAACCAGGTGGCAAAAGGCTTTTACTCCGGTTTTCATCCCGCTTTCATCCAATACAAAATCGGGTGTGTGATGGGGAAAGGCTGTTTTCGGATCCTTGCCTTTTTCCATACCTCCTATGAAAAAGAAAATAGAGGGCACTTTCTCTGCAAAGAAAGAAAAATCCTCAGCGCCGGTCACCGCTTCGGTTTCGATCACGTTTTCTTCTCCGGCTGCTTTGATAAAACTCGGAACCATTTTTTTGGTCAGGGCCGGGTCATTATAGGTAACAAGGGTTTTTTTATCAATGGATGTCTCTGCTGTTGCACCGGAGGCCTCTGCTATTTTGGAAGCGGTCAGGGCAATTTTTTCATGAATGATCCGCTGCATACCGGTATCCAGAGTCCGGATGGTACCCAGCATGGTCACGTCTTCGGGAATAATATTGGAACGAACGCCCCCATTGATCACGCTGACCGAAATCACTGCCGGATTTTTCGTCAGTTCAGTCTGACGGCTTACAATAGTTTGAAGACCGTTGATGATCTGTGCCGATACCACAACAGGATCTATACCGGCCCAGGGCTGGGAGCCATGGGTCTGTTTGCCCTTTACTTTTATCTTGAACCAGTCGGAAGCCGCCATAATCCCTCCGGTCCGGTATTTGATCTTGCCTACTTCAGTCTGTGAGTTGATATGCAGACCAAACATCACATCCACATGCGGGTTTTCCAGCACTCCGTCTTTGATCATCAGGGGAGCGCCACCTTCTTCTCCTTCGGGCGGACCTTCTTCGGCCGGCTGGAAGACGAACTTGATGGTTCCGGCCAGATCTTTCTTCATACCTGACAGGATCTCGGCCACCCCCATTAATATAGATACGTGCGTATCGTGTCCGCAGGCATGCATCACCCCTACAGCTTGTCCGTTATAGGTTGATTTTTCCTTCGAGGCAAAAGGCAGGTCGACCCTCTCCACAACCGGCAGTCCGTCCATATCGGCCCTTAAGCCGATGCAGGGTCCCGGTTTTGCACCTCTCAATACTCCTACCACGCCGGTTTTTCCCACGCCTTCTGTTACTTCAAGACCCAGTGACCGAAGATGGTCCGCAATGATCTTTGCTGTGCGAACTTCATTATTGCCGAGTTCCGGATGTTCGTGAAAATCGCGTCGCCAGGTAATTGTTTTGGATTCAATTTTATCGGCAGCCGCATTGATCTTTGCTGTCAGATCGGTTGTCCCTTTTTGGGCAGGAAGTATAAAAGGGGAGAACAACAGGAGCGTAAGCAGTTTTTGTTTCATCAGAACTTCTTATTAATTAAGTAATGAATTTAGTATAATTCCGCGCCATTTGTATGATCAGCTCTTGCTTGGGTTAATTTTTTTATATTTAATCCGCAATGCTGTTACGCCATCTGCCATTTTTAAGGGCTGTTTTTTTTCATAGTGTTTCTGCTTTTGGCGGACCACAGGCGCATATGGGTATGATGATGAAAACATTTGTGCAGGGTACTCCCTATGTTACCGAGAAGGAGCTGATGGAATACAATGCCTTCTGCCAACTATTACCCGGTGCTTCTTCCACACAAACTCTGACCCTGATTGGATATAAACGCGGGGGTGTGCCCTTAGCGGTATTAACCCTGATTGTATGGATCCTTCCCGCTTCGATATTAATGGGTGCGCTTTCCTTCCTGTTACAGTATATTGATAAAAGACAATTGGGCACAGACATTTTTAAATTTATCCCCCCGATGGCGGCTGGATTCCTGGGGTATGCTGTGCTGCATATTTTTCCGCATGCGATAAAAAACACGATCACCTGGATCATTATGCTCTGCAGCGTGGCGGCCACTTATTTTCTTTTTGGAAAAACATGGGTAATCCCGGCCCTGATCGTTGCCGGGGGAATCGCCACCAATTTCAGCCAGACCCGTATACCACAGGTGGAACAAAAACCCCAAAAGATCCGCTGGTGGAATTTCTGGTTATTCGGTATCATCTTTATCGCCGCAGGTATTCTTTCGGAAGCTGCCCGGAAAAATGACTGGGCCAACCGGAAACCGATCAACCTTTTTGAAAATACCTACCGGATGGGCAGCCTGGTATTTGGCGGGGGACAGGTGCTGATGCCGATGATGTATGAACAATGGAGTGTGCGCCCTGAAGCAATCCGGGAGAAGAACCCGAATGTGGTTCAGATCGACCAGGAAAAACTTTATACAGGGATGGGTATTGTACAGGCGGTACCCGGGCCGGTATTTTCAATTGCCTCTTTCACCGGGGGTATGGCCCTGAAGGATATGGGCACCGAAATGCAGGTGCTGGGCTGCCTGATCGGAATGATTGCCATTTTTTTACCCAGCGCCCTGCTGGTGTTATTCTTTTTCCCGATCTGGCATAATCTCCGGAAATATGCCGTGGTCTACCGGTCACTGGAAGGAATCAATGCCGTGGTGGTGGGTATCATGATCGCTTCTTCTTTTTATATCATGCGGGATATTTCGTTTGTGGGTCCCAATACAATCAGCAAGATCAATATCCTGGTGATCCTGGGCACCATCCTGCTGCTGCAGTTTACCCGTTTCATTCCACCGCTGATCGTAATGGCCTGCCTGGCCCTGGGTTATTTCTTATAATAGCCGCCTTTTTCAATTTCCTCCAGTACAATATCGGGGACCATATACCGGAT
>CAZLRY010000041.1:0-15764 GCA_964561675.1 uncultured Chitinophaga sp. | reverse complement strand
AAAGTCATACTACAAAATAGTATGGCTTTTTTTATGCCCATAACCACTTTTAGTAATTATAATAAGGATTTAAGACTTACCTCTACAGCATGGCTATCCGGCTTATATGAATGCCGGTTCCGGTAAATGCAAAAAAATCAGGATAAACTTGTTTTGGGACTTCTTTTCTGTACGCGGGTTGAACTGCGTAACAGCATTTCAGTGGATAGTACACGCGTCTGAAAATCCGTCACCGGGCGTTTACTTTCAATCAGCTCCAGCAAGAGGCTGGTAGCTTCTTCTCCCATTTCAAAAGCCGGTTGCCTGACTACAGAAAGCGAAGGATTTAAGAGTTCAGTCAGTTCGCTGTTGGAAAACCCGATCAGTCCTATATCCTCCGGTACGGTCAGGCCCCTGGATCGTAAAGCACGGAGACTTCCGGTGGTGAGTTTGTCGGCAGCCGCAAAAATGGCATCGGGAGGGTTGGCGAGGCTAAATAATTCATTCATGGCCTGGTCCATCTCTGCAGCCACCATTCCTCCATGCTGGCAATAACGGATAAGTGCGTCATCCGGCTCCATTCCATGGTCTTTTAGTGCGGCTATATAACCGGCCAGCCTTTCTTTTCCAATGGAGAGGAAAACGGTATTGCACAATGTGGCAATACGTTTGTATCCGCTGTTGATCAGGTGGGTGGTGGCATCATAAGCCCCTTTAAAATTATCTGCAATCACTTTGTGGGTCTGAATCTCATCCACAATCCTGTCAAAAAATACGATGGGCATGCCCCGGTCATGCAGCTCCCTGAAAAAATTGAAATCGGTGGTTTCGGTGGATACCGAAATAATCAACCCATCTACAGAGCGGGAAGTGAGGTACTGAAGGTTCACTAATTCCTTTACCGAAGATTCATGACTCTGCGATATAATTACATTGTAGCCATTGGTATTGGCAATGGACTCAATCCCGTTAATCACCTGGGAAAAATAGCTGTTGGCAATCTCACAAACGATAACGCCGATGGAACGGCTTCTCCGTTCTTTCAAACTCAATGCAATGGGATTCGGGTGGTAGTTGATCTTTTCAGCATATTCCAGGACAAGTTTCTTGGTCTCCGGACTGATCTCATAACTGTCACGCAGGGCCCTGGACACGGTAGATGTGGACAGTCCAAGTGCTTTCGCAATATCTTTTATAGTTACAGCTTCAAACTTCATGTCTGTTTCCGGTGGTTTTTGCAGTCGCAGTCAGGTTGATCCCGGCCGACCTTCCTAACAGACCTGTAAATTACCCTATTTGCTGCAAATTCAGGCGATTGAAGGCCGATTCCCCCGAAACTGAGATTCATGATTTATTTCACCACTCAAAAAGGCCTGTTTCCCGTACACGTTGCCGGGAACGATTGCGTAAAAATAATACTAATAATCAGGGACTTATACAAAAGAACGGTGTAGACTTGCGATGCCGATTATTGAAAATAACGACAGAGAACTGCTTGCCGAATTGAAAAGTATTGTTACCGATTGATGTTAAAAAACATTCCGCTAACGATTGTACGAAGCTCAGTACTTCTTTTCTGACCCCGGTTCCGGCATTTTTCTGCACTTATTTCTCCCAATGTTTCTATTGTTCGCTTGTAAACCGAATGCAAACGGGCATGTAATCCGGCGGGAAACGGCAATGACCTTTTGTTTCTTATTCTGCTTATCTACTAAAAACTGCATTATGAACCGAAGATTCCAGTTAAAAGGATTTTTCTTGTTACTGTTTGCATTGATCCCCCTGCTTGGATTAATGGCACAAACCCGGCCTGTAACGGGTACAGTAGTTTCCTCCGAAAACAAACAACCATTACAGGGCGTTACCGTTACCATTAAGGGAACCAAAACGGGAACCACTACTGACGCAAATGGTAATTTCAGAATCAACGCCGGAGAAAATGATGTACTCGTTTTTTCCAATGTATCCTTTACCACATCCGAAATAACAGTAGGAAAAAACAGCACCCTGAATGTAACCCTCGTTTCCGATGCGAAAGCAATGGATGACGTGGTGGTGATCGGATACCAGACGGTAAGACGCAAAGACCTGCTGGCCTCTGTATCCTCTGTAAGTTCAAAAGATTTAAAAGACATTCCCATCAACTCCGCCGCGGAAGCGCTGAACGGTCGATTAGCCGGGGTAACGGCCACCTCCGCTGAGGGTTCACCGGATGCTGAAATCCGGATCCGTGTAAGAGGCGGTATGTCCATCACTGGTGATAATTCACCACTCTATATTGTAGATGGCGTACAGGTGGAAAACGGACTTTCCACCATTTCCCCGCAGGATATACAATCCATTGACGTATTAAAAGACGCAGCAGCAACTGCTATTTATGGTGCAAGAGGTGCCAACGGCGTAATCGTTATTACCACAAAAAGTGGTAAACCCGGACGTTTAGTCGTCAGCTACAATGGTTTTGTAGGGGTAAAAGAGCTGGCCAAAAGGCTGGATGTTTTTAATCCCTATGATTTTGTAAAGTATCAATGGGAAAGATCCCGCAGCAGCTCTACTGACAGTGCCAGTTTTGCCAGAAATTTCGGGACTACCTGGGATACCCTGCAGAATTATAAAAATGTGGATGCCGTAGACTGGCAGGGTGAAACCTTTGGCCGTACCGGCATCAGCACCACGCATAACCTGAGTGCTTCCGGGGGAACGAAAAAACTGACATACAACTTCGGTTATACTTATAATAATGATAAAGCCATTGTCATTAACTCCGATTACAAACGCCACCTTTTTAATGCAAAAGGCGAATACAAAATCAACAAGCAACTTAAAATAGGTGCCGGAGCGCGATATACCCACCAGGAAGTACAAGGTGCCGGTGTATCCGACACAAAAGGATCTTCCTATAACCGCCTGAGAAATGCCGTGAAGTATCGCCCCTTCCTTTCCGATGCACAGGATATTGATGACAGCGATCCGCTGGCTGATCAGAATGTAGGTAACGGTCTTAACCTGTATAACCCGGTGGCACTGGCCAACCAGGAGTACCGGAGAAAAACAACAGATGCCGTGAACGTAAACATGACCCTTACCTATAATATCACCAAAAACCTGGTATTTAAATCCACGGCGGGTTATGATTACAATCATTTTACTGATCTCCAGTTTAATGACTCCATTACCCCCTACGCCATTACTCAAGGCAGCCGCAAACCAATTGCCGGAATGGATACGGTGACCAAACGCATCATTACCAATTCAAATGTGCTGACCTGGTCAGTAAAAGGTTTTAAGAAAATACATGATTTTGATATCCTGGTAGGACAGGAAACATACGACCTGCGCACAGAGAGTCACACCAGTCTTTACGGAAACTATCCGCTGAACACTTCTCCGACCAAAGCCTTCAGTGAAACCTCTTTAGGCACATCGTTTACGGGTTATCCTCGCCTGGGTAAAAGCCGTTATACAAATATGTCATTCTTTGGCAGGGTAAACTACACGTTGCTTGGCCGTTACCTTTTCTCCTTTAACATGCGGGCCGATGGCGCTTCCAAATTTGCGGATGGAAAGAAATGGGGTTATTTCCCGGCAGGATCCATTGCCTGGAGAGTGAAGAATGAGAAGTTTCTCCGGGATGTGGACTTTATCAGCGACCTGAAACTGCGTTATGGCTATGGTACTGTTGGTAATAACCGTATCAACGATTACTTATTCATGACCAATTTCGCCAATGATGGACGTTACTATTACGGATTGAATAATCAAGCGGTCATCGGCTATTATCCCACCGGACTGGTTAATGAGAACCTGCAATGGGAAGCAACGGTGAACCGGAACTACGGTTTCGATATCAGCTTTGCCAAACGGGTGGACCTGAGTGTAGACATTTATAATAACACGTCCAGCAAACTGCTGCTGAATGTGCCCATCGCTTCCACTTTCGGTTACTCAACCCAGTTACAGAATATTGGCAAAACCACCAACAAGGGTGTGGAAGTACAGCTGAATATGCAACTGGTGCGTAAACAAAATTTCACCTGGAATGCGAACTTCAATATTTCGTTTAATAAAAACGAAATCGTTGGACTGGGTGTAAACCAGAGCCAGTTCTTCCCGGCTGCCAGCTGGGGTGTTTCCGGACAACCGACTGATTATATCCAGCGAATCGGTTACCCGGTTGGTTCTATCTATGGTTTAGTCACCGCTGGTTTCTATACCACGGAAGATTTTACCTGGAATCCTGGAACCGGAGTTTATACGCTTCGTCCCGGAGTGGCTTCCAATGCCTCCATTATTGGAACAGTGATGCCCGGCTCTATCCGGTTCGCCGATCTTAACGGTGATGGAGTAGTGGACATCAATAATGACCGCCGTGTTATTGGTGACCCGACCCCGAACTGTACAGGTGGTTTGAACAACCAGTTTGTATTCAAAAACTGGGACATGAGTATGTTTATGAACTTCTCACTGGGAAATGACATATATAATGCCAACAAAATTGAATTGACGAATGCCTATTCCGTCAATTCCAATATGCTGGAATTGATGAATGGCCGGTATATGACCATCAATGCCGACGGACAAAGGGTGCTGTATACAAACGGATCCAACCAGGCCGTGGGTATTGCCCCTGAACTTTTATCCGAACTGAATAAGAATGCCACCATCTGGCAGCCATTACGCGGATCAGGTGCTTTCTATCCGCATTCATGGGCCATTGAAGACGGATCCTTCCTGCGTATCAATAACGTGACACTGGGTTATACATTCCCTGTAAAAAAACTGATGGGGATGCGCATGAGCAAACTCAGGGCTTATTTTACGGCTAACAACCTGGCAGTACTGACTAACTACACGGGTTATGATCCGGAAGTCAGCGTAAGAAGCAATCCGCTGACACCCGGCCTCGATTACTCCGCGTATCCGAAAAGCCGCAGTTTTGTCTTTGGTGTAAATGCTTCATTTTAATAACTCAACAACTTATTCAAAATGAAAAAAACTAATTATAATAAAATCGTTTTACTGGGCACACTGGCCATTGCCCTACTGGCTGGAAGTTGTAAAAAATTCCTGGACCAGAAGCCAATCACTGAAGTGACGGCCCCGCTGGTATTTAAAGATGTAAACACCACTTACCAGGCGCTGGCCAGTGTATATAGCCGGCTCGTTGGTGATGCCGTTTATGGTATCCGTATCAGCCTGTATTATCCCCTTGACAATGATGAGATGCAGGGACCAACAGGTTCAGCAGATAATGACAGAAGAGATATAGCGCGTTATGCCGCCACGCCCGGTAATGCACAGCTTACGAATCCATTTAATCAGCTCTTTCAGGGAATCGAATTCGCGAATATCTGTATTGCGAATATTCCCCAGATGGATCTGTATAACAATGGTACCGAACAGGAAAAGAAAAAACTGCAACGGATGTATGGTGAAGCGCTTACGCTTCGTGCCCAGTTTTATTTTGAAGCCATCCGCAACTGGGGTGATCTCCCGGCACATTTCCTGCCTGCTGCCACCCAATCCGGAAGCGACCCCTTCCCGGCGAGAGTCAGCATGGACACTTTATATAACCGGCTCATTGCTGACCTGGATATGGCAGAAGGCCTGGTGCCCTGGCGGAATGAAATCACCGGAATCGGCGATCCGCTGGATGAACGGATCACCAAAGGGACTGTTAAAGGATTACGTGCCCGCCTGGCATTATTCCGTGGCGGTTATGCACTCCGCAGCAACGGTACCATGCAACGTAATGCAGACTATCAATCCTTTTACCAGATTGCCAGAGCCGAATGCAACGAAATCATGACATCCGGACAACACACACTGAATCCAAGTTTCAGAGGACTCTGGAAGGATCAGGTTTGTGCCCGAACATTAGCCGATCCGAATGGTGAATTGATGTTCCAGGCCAGTGCAACAGGTGGTAATGCCACGGCTGATACAAAGCTTGGCTATTATAATGGTCCGCGGGTGAATAATCTGGGTAACAGCAGTGTGAATCCGCTGCCCACTTATTTCTATCTGTTTGATTCAACAGATACACGACGTGATGTTACGGTTTGTCATTATTTTACCAGTAGTACCGGAACACGCATCGGACAACCCATTTCAAATATGACAGATGGTAAATACCGCCGTAACTGGATCTCTAATCCAGTTGTTTTACCCACTAATGCCATTCAGTATTTTAGCCTGAAATGGCAGATCCTGCGTTATGCAGATGTATTGCTGATGTTTGCTGAAGCAGAAAATGAACTGAATGGTCCCACTACTGCTGCCTATAATGCAATTAATATGGTACGCAGAAGAGGATTTGACAAACCAATCAATACCCCGGATGCCAGTGTGGATATTCCTGCCGGTTTATCCAAGGCTGATTTCTTTAAGTATATCGTACGGGAAAGGGCGCTTGAGTTAGGGGGTGAAGGTATTCGGAAATATGACCTGATCCGCTGGAATCTGTTGGGCACAGCTTTAGCTGAATCAAAAGCAAATATGCTTAAAATGGCCGCGGCTACTCCAATGGTTGATCCATCTTATATGGCAGGCTACCCTTCATATAGTCTGACCAATACACTGCCCGCCTCCATGTACCTCATTACAAACACAACAGCTGATAATCAGAATGTAGGGGGAATATGGTTTAATTCTCTGTACAAAACCGCATCTTCCTCCACTCCTTCAGGCACCACCAAAATTGTATGGGTAGGTACCACGGTCAATACCGTTTGCGCCACCCGATTTGCTACTGGCTATGTTGCAGGTAAAGGAGAATTATTACCTCTTCCGCAACCAGCTATTGATGCTAATTTTAACCTGCGGCAGAACCCGGGATATTAACAAGCTCTTTGCATAACCAACCTTTAGTAAGGCTGCATCTGTAATCTTTTACTGATGCAGCCTTATTTACTTCAACCCCTTCTTCCCATTATGAAAAAACAATGGCCAATCCTTCACATCCTGCTTTTTTTAAGTGCCAGCTCCTGTGCCCAGCCGGTACAACAAGCAGTATCCACTGACCCTTCTGCCGCTATTGCTTTCCCCGGAGCAGAAGGGTTTGGTAAATTCACCTCAGGTGGACGAGGAGGCCAGGTGATGATCGTTAATACCCTGGCAGATGATGGGGAAGGAAGCCTCCGGAAAGCCGTGAATACAAAAGGGGCTAAGATCATAGTCTTTTCGGTGTCCGGCACTATTCATCTTAATAGTCCGTTAAGCATAAAAACAAATACCACGATTGCCGGTCAGACTGCTCCGGGCGATGGCATCTGCCTGGCCGATTATCCGGTTTCACTCGGAGGAGATAATATTATCATCCGGTATATGCGTTTCAGGATGGGAGACCGCTTTCAATCACAGAAAGGGATGGTGGACGGCAGCGGCGGTGATGATGCATTTGGCGGCATGAAACGTAAAAACATCATCATCGATCATTGCAGTGTCAGCTGGAGTACGGATGAAGTATTCTCCGTCTATGCCGGAGATAGCACCACCCTTCAATGGAATATTATCAGCGAACCCTTAAACTATTCTTACCATTTTGAAACGGGTGATAAAGACTGGGAACATCATGGCTTTGGCGGCATCTGGGGCGGACTACATTTAAGCGCCCATCACAACCTTATCGCTCATTGTGCGAATCGTTGTCCGCGTTTCAATGGCATCCGTCATACGCCGACTGAATTAGTCGATTACCGGAATAATGTAATCTATAACTGGGGCAGCAATAATATTTATGCCGGCGAGGGCGGCTCCTACAATATTGTCAACAACTATTTAAAATACGGTCCCAACACCAATAAAAATGTCAGGTACCGCATCTGCAATCCGGGGAAACGGGATCCTGATATCGGCTTTGGCAGCTGGCATGTGTCCGGCAACTATGTAGATGAATCCCGCCCGGTGACCAACGACAACTGGTTGGGTGTGGATATGGGCAATGGCGGAACCGAAGAAGATAAAAAGAAATTTGTCATCAAAGAAGCCCATCCGGCCGAAGCTCTGCCGGTAGAAGCAGCCACCACTTCCTATGAAACAGTCCTGCAATCAGCAGGAGCCAGTTTCCGCAGAGACACCCTCGACCAACGTATTGTGAATGATGTACGTAACCGCACCGGACAGTTCATTGATGTACAGGGAGGTTTCCCGCATGGCACCGCGTATGAATTGACCGTTAATGCCTGGCCGGCACTTCGTTCAGCCCCTGCACCGGCAGATACCGATAAAGACGGCATGCCCGATGCCTGGGAAAAGGAAAAAGGACTGAACCCGGCCGATCCGGCGGATGCCACAAAAACCGGATTACTCAGCTATTATACCAATATTGAAGTGTACATTAACAGCCTGGTAAAATGAAAAAAACAGTTATTCTCTTATTCAGCCTATCGCTATTATCTTTTATGTTGCCTGAAAAAAAGAAACTAAAAATTTTCCTGGCCGGCGACTCGACCATCAGCATCAAGGAACCCCGTTACTATCCCGAAACCGGATGGGGAATGCCCTTTGTGTATTTCTGGGACAGTACAGTTACAGTAGTTAACAAAGCGAAAAACGGCCGCAGTACCAGTTCATTCAGGAATGAAGGACTCTGGAAACAGATCATGGATGAATGCAGTGAGGGTGATTATATTTTTGTGCAGTTTGGTCATAACGATGAAGTGCCCACCAAAAAAACCTATACCACTGAAACAGAATTCAAGGCCAACCTGGTCCGGTATGTAACCGAGACCCGGGAGAAAAAAGCCACCCCGCTCCTTCTCACCCCGGTTGCCCGCAGGAAATTCAATGCAGCCGGCAATATTGAAGGCACACACGATGTATATGCGCAAATCGTCAGGGAGGTGGCCAACGAAAACGGAGTATGGCTGATTGACCTCGATAAGAAAAGTCAGGAGCTTTACCAGCAAATGGGAGTGGAAAATTCTAAACTGCTCTTCGTACAACTCAAACCCGGCGAACATCCGCATTACCCGGAAGGAAAGGAAGATAATACCCACTTCAGTGAACTGGGTGCACGATTGATTGCCCAATTGGTGTTAAAAGAATTGAAGTCACTTAATACAGCATTGAATGACCGGATCTATATGCCTCCGGTGAAAAAATAATGGAACCCTGAATCAGACAAACCATGAAAAACAACAGACTCCTGATTTTTTTTCTACTGATCTGCTACACCGGAAGTATGGCCCAGACCAGCAATCCGAAACAATATAAATATGTATTTACGGTTGCAAAAGACGGGACTGGAGATTATTATACTATACAGGATGCCATTGATGCGATGCGGGTATATCCGTTAGCACCTATTACCCTGTATATCCGTAACGGTACCTATCATGAAAAGATAGAGGTTCCTGCCACCAATACGGATATCAGTTTTATCGGGGAAAATGTGGACAGTACCATTATTGTATTTGATGATTACTCGGGAAAAGGAAAACATACCACGTTCACTTCGTATACCGCGAAAATTTCAGGTAACCGGTTCCGGGCGGCCAATATCAGTTTTGTCAATAGTGCCGGTCCTGTAGGACAAGCCTTAGCCTTATTTGTGGATGCTGACAAAGCGGTATTTACCAATTGTAAATTTCTCGGTAACCAGGACACAATCTTCTCCAGCGGAGAAACATCCCGGCAGTTATTTGATCATTGCTTTATTGAAGGCACCACCGATTTCATATTCGGGCCCGGTACAGCGGTTTTCAACGCCTGTACGATCCGCTGCAAATCCAACTCCTTTATTACAGCCGCCAGCACTCCGAAAGGAAATAAATACGGATTTGTTTTTCTCGATTGTTCTATCACCGCTGATTCCGTGGTCACCAAGTTGTCACTGGGCCGTCCCTGGCGCAATTATGCCCGCACGGTTTTTTTTCGTTGTCAATTGCCGGCTGCAGTCACACCGGCAGGATGGGATAATTGGGGCAATCCGGAGAATGAAAAAACAGCTTACTATGCCGAGTACAAAAACACCGGTCCGGGTGCAGCAGCCGGAAAACGGGTGAAATGGAGTAAACAACTCACCGGTAAAGAAGCTGCAATGTATACACTCCCTCAAATATTCGGCGCAACTGAATCCTGGTTCAATACCAAAACGTCATTGGTGTTCGACAAATCGCTTTTTGACAAACGGAAAGAAGTTACTGTACCGTTGTATGCCGGTGCTGTTCCGAATAACAAGGCTGTCCCTGACCGCGAAACAGCTGTAACCAGCAATAATGTAACCCGCATCAGCAAAGTGCTGACGCCCACCCTTACCATTTATCGTCCGGATAAACCCAACGGGCAGGCCGTGGTGATCTGTCCCGGTGGTGGCTATACCATTCTCGCTTTCGATAAAGAGGGAACACGGGTGGCCGAAGAGTTGAATAAATGGGGTGTTACAGCCATCGTATTAAAATCCCGTTTACCGGACGACAGTCTGCAACCGGACCGCAGCCTGGCTCCTTTGCAGGACGCGCAGGAAGCCATCCGTTATGTGCGCCGTCATGCCAAAGACTGGGGTATTGACGCCCGTAAAATCGGTATCATGGGTTTCTCTGCCGGCGGTCACCTTGCATCCACCGCGGCCACTCATTTTAATTTCAAAGCCGATGCGACCAATACAGACAGCAGCTCCTGCCGGCCGGATTTTGCCATCCTGATTTATCCGGTGATCAGTTTCGACAGCACAATTACGCATAAGGGTTCCCGTAATAACCTCGTGGGTAGTAATGCTACAGAGGATAAGATTCGTTTTTTCAGTAATGAATTACAGGTGAATGCGCAAACACCACCTTCTTTCCTCGTACACGCGGGTGATGACGGAGCGGTACCTGTTGATAACAGTATCCGGTATTACAGTGCCTGTATTAAATATAAAGTTCCGGCCGAACTTCATCTGTACCCGAAAGGCGGGCATGGGTTTGGCCTGATGAATAAAACAACCAATGACCACTGGCCGGAGCGGTTGCGCAACTGGCTGCAGTCATTAAAATAACGAAGATGAAACATGTATTATTAGCCGGGCTGCTCTTCCTGCAGTTTTGCAGCAATGCGCAAACCGGAAACGGAAATGGCGTATACCGGAATCCCATTCTGCATGCCGATTACAGCGATCCGGATGCCATCCGTGTGGGTACGGATTATTATATGGTCTCTTCCAGTTTTACCCATATTCCCGGCTTACCTATTTTACACTCAAAGGACCTGGTGAACTGGGAATTGATCGGGCATGCATTGACTGTTCAACCTCCGGCAGAACATTATAATAAAGTACAACACGGGGCCGGTGTATGGGCGCCCAGTATCCGGTATCATCAAAATGAGTTTTATATCTATTACCCGGATCCTGATTTTGGTATTTACCTGATCAAGGCTAAAAATATAAACGGGCCCTGGTCTGCTCCCTTGTTGGTAGAAGCAGGCAAAGGACTGATTGATCCTTGTCCGCTCTGGGATGATGACGGTAAAGTGTATCTGGCCCATGCCTATGCCGGCAGCCGGGCCGGATTTAAATCCATCCTGGTGGTAAAGGAAATGAATAAAGAGGGCACTAAAACAATTACGGATCCGGTATTGGTGTATGATGGACATGCCGAGGATCCTACGATTGAAGGTCCGAAATTTTATAAACGTAATGGTTATTACTACCTCTTTGCTCCGGCAGGAGGTGTGAGTACCGGCTGGCAGCTTGTATTAAGATCAAAGAATATTTATGGCCCGTATGAACGTAAAGTGGTGATGGACCAGGGCACATCACCGGTTAACGGTCCGCACCAGGGCGCCTGGGTGAATACCACATCCGGGGAAGACTGGTTCCTGCATTTCCAGGATAAAGAGGCCTATGGAAGGATCGTTCACCTGCAACCGATGAAATGGATCAAAGACTGGCCGGTAATTGGCAACGATCCGGATGCTGATGGTAAAGGTGAACCAGTGATGGAGTTTAAGAAGCCCAATATGGGAAAAGCAGTACCAGTTCCCGCTATTCCGGTTTCCGATGAATTCAATACTTCCCGGATCGGTTTACAATGGCAATGGCAGGCCAACCCGCAGGAAGGCTGGGCATTCGCCACCCCACAAGGATACCTTCAGTTGTTTTCCGTCCTTTTATCTGATTCAGTACAGAATGCCTGGGATTACCCGAATATCCTGGCCCAGAAATTTCCGGCTGAATCTTTTACCGCCACGCTTAAATTCAGCTTTCTCCCGCGTTGGGAAGGGGAGAAATTCGGACTGATTGTTCATGGCGCAGATTATGGGTATATCGCCGTGGAAAAAAGAAAGGACGGAAACTATCTTTCACAGGCTAATTGCATACAGGCAGATAAAGGAAAAAAAGAAACAGTACAGGACGGGCAAAAAGCCGTTAAAACGGATATTTATTTTCAGGTTATTGTACGTCCGGGAGGCCAATGTAGTTTTGGATACAGTGAGGATGGACAAACATTTATTCCCCTTGGTCAGTCCTTTGTGGCAAAGCCGGGCCGCTGGGTAGGTGCGAAGACCGGATTTTTCTTTACCCGAACGAATAAGACCAATGATGCCGGCCAGGTCAGACTGGACTGGTTCCGAGTAATAAAAAACGAAAAATAAACGCCATATGGAAAGAAGAAATTTCGTGAAGTATACCGCGGTTGCGGGTGCTTCTTTAATGCTGCATCCCTTTACCACTTTAGCTTCAGCAACGGGTGAAAAGATCCGGCTTGCGCTGGCCGGTACAGGGGTGCGCGGAGTAGGTTTCTGGGGAAAAGATCTCATAAAGAATTTCAGTCATTGTGAATTCACCGGCCTGATGGATATCAATCCCGGCCGCCTGGCTTATGCCCGTGAATACATGAATGTCAGTTGTCCCACTTTTACCAATATCGACGAAATGCTGAAAACGGTAAAAGCGGATTATATCATAGTAACCACCATGGATTCCACCCACGATGAGGTCATTGTGAAAGCGCTGAAAGCCGGATTTAATGTGATCACTGAAAAGCCGATGACTACGGATGAAGATAAATGCCGTAACATTCTGGCTGCTGAGAAAGCTTCCGGGAAAAAAGTGATTGTCGCCTTCAATTACCGGCATAGTGTTCATGCCATGCAACTGAAAGAATTACTCGCCGCTGACCGGGTGGGAAAAATCACTTCCGTGGATTTCAACTGGTACCTGAATGTTCACCATGGTGCTGATTATTTCCGCCGCTGGCATGGAAAGATCGCCAAAGGAGGTTCTCTCTGGGTGCATAAAGCAACGCACCATTTTGACCTGCTCAACTGGTGGTTGAACAGTGAGCCGGTGGAAGTGACCGCATACGGCAGCCTGGAACATTATGGCAAAAACAATGCATTCCGGGGCACCAAATGCCGCGGCTGTGAGCATAAGGACAACTGTAAATTCTACTGGGACATCACGGGTAATAAACATAACGTGAACATGTATGTCAACAACGAAAAGTATGACGGCTATCTCCGCGATGGCTGTGTCTGGTCAAACGATATTGACATATATGATAAAATGAGTGCACAGATTATTTATGCGAATGGCGTACAGGTCAATTACTCCCTGACTACGTACTCTCCTTATGAAGGTTGGCAGATAGCTTTTAACGGTCTGAAAGGGCGGATAGAAACCTGGGAAGATATCCCTTACCTGCAAAAAACACCGGAAGATCAGGCAAAAAGACATGCGATTGAAATGAGTAATGCCGATGATGCGATTCCGGGTGAAATCCGGGAGATTATCGCCATGGATAATTTTGCCAAGAACTATGAAGTGTATACCACACCCAAAATCCGAGGCGGTCATGGAGGTGGTGATATCCGGATGCAAACCCGGATGTTCGTGGACAAAAACGACAATCCCCATCATATCATGGCCGGCACCCGGGAAGGAGCCATGTCGATTCTGATCGGGATTGCAGCCCGCAAGAGCATCCAGTTGAAAAGACCCGTAAAAATCAGCGAACTCACTGATCTGATACCCATGGCCAACCGGTATTAACCCGGTAAAAATCAGCGTCTGAAGCCCGTTTCCCGGAAAGAGCCGGGAAACAGCTTGAGCGAGACCGTTCCCGATAACGATTGCGTAAATAATCACACACAATTCGTTGATTAACAACCAATATCTGCTTAGACTTGTACCTTAAAAGGCCAATAGGTGTTCAAAAACTTGCCAATGAAAAAGTTTATACTTTTTATTTACTTACTTCTACCTGCGGCACTTATAGCCCAGAGCTGGAAATTGCCGGTAATCACCAGTCCTAAGTTCAAAAAAGACACCCTGAATATTGTAAAGGCAGGTGCGAGACCTGACGGTTTTACGTTAAATACCAACGTCATCAATAGCAGTATCGAAACAATGAGTAAAAAAGGCGGAGGGGTGGTGCTGGTACCAAAAGGACTCTGGCTGACCGGACCGATCGTGCTGCAATCCAACGTAAACCTGCACCTGGCAACCGGCGCTACACTACTTTTTACAAAAGATAAATCTCAGTATCCGCTGATTGAGGCCAACTGGGAAGGACTTCCGCAGATGCGGAATCAATCCCCGATTTCGGCTACTGGTGCCCGTAATATCGCTATAACCGGTAAAGGTATTATTGATGGCAATGGGGATGAATGGCGGGCGGTAAAAAAAGACAAACTCACAGAGAGTCAGTGGAAAAAGAAACTGGCAAGCGGTGGTGTAGTCAGTGATGACAAAAAAACATGGTATCCTTCTGCCGGATTTATGAAAGGTTCGAAAATGCCCGCTAATCCGGGTATGATCATGCCGGGCCGTGACCGGGCTTTTTATGACAGCATCAAAGATTTCCTGCGTCCTAACCTTTTATTACTGACCCAATGTAAAAATATCCTGCTCGAAGGAGTAACTTTCCAGAACTCACCGGCCTGGTGCCTGCATCCGCTGATGTGTGAGCAACTCACCGTCCGTAATATTTTTGTCAAAAACCCCTGGTATGCACAAAATGGAGATGGCATCGATGTAGAAAGCTGTAAAAATGTATTGATCGAAAATTCGGTATTTGACGTGGGAGATGATGCACTTTGTATGAAGAGTGGCCGGGATGCGGAAGGGCGCAAACGAGGAATGCCTACGGAGAATGTGATTATACGTGGTTGTACCGTATATGCCGCCCATGGCGGATTTGTGATCGGCAGTGAAATGAGTGGCGGCGCCCGCAACATTTATGTAAGCAATTGCACATTTATCGGCACTGATATCGGGCTCCGTTTTAAAACCACACGGGGCCGTGGAGGAATAGTAGAGAATATCTTCATCAAAGACATCTACATGAAAGATATTCCGGCAGAAGCTATTTTATTTGATATGTATTATATGGCCAAAGACCCGGTGGCCCTGGCCGGAGAGAAACGTGAATTGCCCCGTGTGGAAGCCAAACCAGTGGATGAAACCACCCCGGTATTCCGCAATTTTCATATCAGCAATGTGTATTGCAGTGGAGCAGAGAAAGGCATTTTTGTACGGGGGGTCCCTGAAATGCATGTACAAAATATCGTATTGGAAAATATGGTCCTGCAGGCACACAAAGGCATTGATGTGCAGGAAGCCACAAATATCATATTCCGGAATATCACTTTGGAAACTTCTGCCACAAATCCGGTGGTAGATGTAACCCAGAGTGACCTGCTGACTTTTGACAAGATCATTACCAAAGCCGGAACGGATTTATTTTTCCGTTTCAGTGGTGACCGGACAAAAAACATACAGATCAAAAATACAGACCTGAACAAAGCCAAAGAAAAAACCAGTTTTGAACTGGGTGCCGATGCCAAAGAACTGAAAC
>CAZLRY010000040.1:2579-15824 GCA_964561675.1 uncultured Chitinophaga sp. | reverse complement strand
AGAAAAGCGCAAACTTCATCCCGGAGTATTCCGTATGGAAACCGGCCGTCAGTTCAGACTCAGCTTCGGCCAGGTCAAAGGGAGCCCGGTTAGTTTCAGCCGTTACGGCAATGATAAAGATGACAAAG
This sequence comes from uncultured Chitinophaga sp., assembly GCA_964561675.1. Classification (GTDB taxonomy): domain Bacteria; phylum Bacteroidota; class Bacteroidia; order Chitinophagales; family Chitinophagaceae; genus JJ008. Next base: position 15,696 of record CAZLRY010000040.1, on the reverse strand, counting down.
GAAATCCAGACGGGTAAATGACCTTTAAAGATCCACCAGCCATTGCTTTGAGCATTAATGATATCGGAGATCTGCAGACTGCCGGTCAGCACGATAATAGTCATGATGGATAATCCGGCACTCAGCTCATAACTCACAATCTGGGCCCCGCTGCGCATAGCGCCCATCAGGGAGTATTTATTATTACTGGACCAACCGGCCATTAAAATGCTAATGACCATGATGGAAGAAACGGCAGTTACATATAAGACGCCAATGTTCAAATCCCATAACTGGAAATCTTTGGCAAATGCAATAGGGGCCATCAGCAACATGGCTACGATCATTGCAATAAAAGGAGCGATGTTGAACATCACTTTATCCGCGCCATCAGGGGTCAGCCCTTCTTTGACAATTAATTTCAGCGTATCCGCCATGGATTGAAGTAAACCAAAGGGACCAACGCGGTTGGGGCCGAGGCGGATCTGCATCCAGGCCGCCACCCGTCTTTCCATCAGAACCAGTACCAGCCCGAGACCGGCAAATAATCCAATGACGGCCACACCGGCCATTACCATTTCGATGACCAGGGTCCAGGTGGGATTGAACGTATTGCTCAACCACTCATGGATTTCATTGGCGATATGTGCGAGACTCCACATGCTGCATTGTTCAGGTTAGTATGATTGACCGGTGCAACTGTTTAGCAGTTGCCGGTTCTTTATTTTCATTTTGACCGGACAGTGACAAACCCCTTTTTCGCAGTAAAACCCCTGTTTACCTTAGTTAAACAGTGATTACCTGTCGATATCGGGGATGACCAGGTCCAGTGTTCCCATCATGGCCACCAGGTCACCAATCTTGCTGCCACGTGCGATATGATCGAGCACGGACAGGTTGGAAAATCCAGGTGAACGGAATTTGATCCGGTAGGGAGTGGTACCGCCTTCACTTACAATATATACACCCAGCTCACCCCGGGCAGTTTCCACTTTGGTATAAAATTCACCCTTGGGCAGTTTCAGTACGGCCTTGGTCTTGGCCTGGAAATCACCTTCAGGAATATTATCAATCAGTTGTTCAATAATGCGGATGGATTGCTGCATTTCACGGATACGTACCATATAACGGGCAAAGGAATCGCCACCGGTTTCCAGCACTTCGTCAAATTCCAGTTTGTCATAAATACCGTATGGATATACTTTACGGATATCAGAAGAGACCCCACTTCCTCTTGCTGTAGGACCACTGCATCCATAGGAGATGGCATCTTTGGCACTGAGCATACCGACACCCTTCATCCGGTTCTGGAAAATGATATTGCCGGTTACCAATTCGTCGTATTCGTGGATCTTGCTTTTATAAAGTTTCAGGAATTCCTTGACTTTCCGCTGGAAATCAGGGTGAAGATCCTGCATCACACCACCCGGCACATTATAGTTCATCGTCAGTCGGGCGCCACAGGTCTCTTCCATGATTTCATTGATGCTTTCCCGCTCCCGGAAGGCATGAAAGAAAGGCGTGAAAGCACCCAGGTCCATGGCCATGGCTCCCCACCAGAGTTCATGGGAAGCAATCCGGGTCAGTTCATCCATCAGCACCCTGATCACTTTGGCCCTTTCCGGGACTTCAATCTGCATGCCTTTTTCCACGCAAAGCGCGCAGGCATGATTATTTATATGTGAAGAGAGGTAGTCCATCCGGCTGGTTACATAAATAAACTGCCGGTAAGTCAGGCTCTCGCACATTTTTTCGATCGAACGGTGGATATAGCCCAAGTGGGGTTCCACTTTCATGATGGTTTCCCCGCTCAGGGTGATCACCAGGTGCAGTACCCCGTGTGTAGCCGGGTGTTGCGGTCCCACGTTAATGGTGAATTCACCGGTCTCCCCGACAATGCCGGGGCTGGTTTCTTTTATTATCTGGGTTTCCCTGTACATGCTGTGCTTGCTGTTTTGTCTTAAAGACGAATCATATTAATCGGGTCCTCAAAATCTTTTCGTAACGGATTTTTTCCCTCCCATCCGTCTGGTAAGATCAGTAATCGTAAATCAGGATGATTCAGAAAATTCACCCCAAACATTTCATATACTTCTCTTTCATGGAACTCGGCTGTACGCCAGCATTTGCAAACGCTTACGACTTCCGGTTTATTCCGGTCCAGTTTCACTTTCACCACTATATTGTGCCGGAAGCTGGTGGAATGCAGGTGATAAACCATGGTCAGGTGGGTCTTCCAGTCAATGCAGGTCAGGCAGAACATGTAGTCAAGGGCCAGGTGACTGTCTTTACAGAGCGCACCTGCCAGTTTTGGCCAATCTTCCGCAGTCAGTTCCACATTCAGCCATTCGCCGCTCTCATCAAAGGCGGCAGTGGGCAGCATTTCAGTAATCCGGAATTTCAACAGTTCTTTGGACATAATTATTCTTTGTCTGTTCTGATCTGTTCACGGGTCAATCCCGCTTTTATTTTATTCTGCAGTGAAATCAGGGCATGCAGCAGGGCTTCGGGCCGGGGAGGGCAACCGGCCACATACACATCCACCGGGATCACGTGGTCCGCTCCTTTAACCACAGAATAGGTATTATAAAAGAAGGGTCCGCCGCTGATCGCACAGGCCCCCATGGCAATCACATATTTGGGATCGGCCATCTGGTCGTATAAGCGTTTGAGTACCGGGGCCATTTTATTTACAATGGTTCCGGCAATGATAATCACATCGGCCTGGCGTGGGGTGGCACGGGCCACTTCAAATCCAAAACGGGAAAAATCGTATTTGGCACCGGCGACAGCCATATACTCGATGCCACAGCAACTGGTAGCAAAGGTCAGCGGCCAAAGTGAATTGGACCGGGCCCAGTTGATGATATCATCCAGTTTGCTGAGGACAATGCCACCCCCCGGTGTCTCATGAATCTGTCCGGGGAAATCGTTGGCGGTATTTTGTTTCAATGACATCTTATTATATTATACTAAACCCATTTAAGGGCTCCTTTTTTGTGGGCATATAAAAACCCGGTAAACAGGATAAAAAAGAAAATCACTATTTCCACCAATGCCACCCAACCCATACTCTTGGCTACTACGGCCCAGGGGTAGAGAAACACCAGTTCCACATCAAAAATCAGGAAGATCAGGGCAAACAGGTAGTATCCCACATTCAGCTGAATCCAGGTTTTGCCTTTGGTGGGAATACCGCACTCATAAGGCTCACCTTTTTGTTTGTTTTTGGTGGCTTTTAATACAAAAGTGGATAGCATAATCGCGATGCCAGAGAAGGCAACCGCGGCAATAATCAGGACTATAAGCGAAGAAGCGCCCATACGCAGATTGATTTCCACGAATATAGTAACAATGCGCTAAATGCGGTACATGACACATATCACCGCAAAACTTGTTCTTTGTCAGTAAAATTTTTAGGCGGAGGGCAGGGGCTATCCGTATAATTCCTGGTGAATGGCTTTTTTTTCATACCCCATATCCAGGATATTTGTTTTGGCTTCATCAATCATATGTTTCCAGCCGCAAAGGAAAAAAAAGGCTTCCGGCTGGTCCTTGCATAGCTCCTGGTATACAGCATGTACCCGCCCGTTATGGCCTTCCCAATGTTCACGGGATAGCACTGGGTGAAAATGGAATCCGGGCATTTTTTCTTCCAGCGCGGTCAGTTCCTCATAATACAACAGATCAGCTTTATTTCGGCAACCAAAGATCAGGTGGATTTTTTTATGCGGCACCTGCAGTAAGTGGATGTATTGCGCCATGCTCCTGAAAGGTGCAATCCCGGTGCCGGTACAGATCAGGAAAAGGTCTTTGTCCAGCTGAGGCGGGAGTGAAAAAATGCCCTGAGCACCCCGTAACAGAAGCTCACTGCCGACCTTGATCTCTTCAAATAAATAGGTGGTGCCGGCGCCGCCTTCTGCATGAACAATGAGTAATTCAAATACATTGGAGCCATCAGGCCAGGAAGCAATGGAATAACTGCGCCATCTTTTATTCGGCTTTTCATGAATAGGCAGGTCCAGGGTTACAAACTGACCGGGAATAAAATCAAAACGATCCAGTTCTGGTACCTGGATCCAGAAGCGACGGGTATTATGGGTATGATCATCTATTTTGGTTACAATGCCTTTTCGCCAGGGTAATAATGCCATTCGCTTCGTTTTTATAAAGGTAGAACCATTCACCGGGGAATAAGTTCTGAAACACGGAAAATATCGGCTTTTGCCCTGATTGAAGTATCTTTGCATTGTACATGCGTGTCCAGGAATTGTTGCAAAAATACCATCAGACACCCCGCCTTTTTCAATTGGCGGACAGGCTCTCTTTTGCCCGGCCTGAAAAAATTTACCTGGAAAATTTAAGAGGTAGTGCTTCCCAGTTTATTGTCGCTGCCGCATTTACTCATCCGTCCCTCTCCCAGCTGAATCACCTGGTCATCCTGAATGACGGAGAAGAAGCCGCATATTTTCACAATACCCTGGAGAACCTGACCGAAGCACTGGATATCTTCTATTTCCCGTCTTCTTTTAAAAACAGGAAGAACTACCAGTTGCTCAATTCCTCACATGTAATGCTTCGTACTGAAGCCCTGACAAAAATTGCTACTGGCGGTAATAAAAAAGTTCTGGTTACTTACCCGGAAGCACTTTTTGAAAAAGTGGTATTACCCAAAACGCTTTCCTCCAATATCATCCATATCCGTACCGGGGATACCCTCGATACCGGACAGTTATTATTGAAACTGGGGGATTATGGCTTTGAACGGACGGATTTTGTCTATGAGCCCGGGCAGTTTGCCATCCGGGGTGGCATTCTGGATATTTATTCATTCGGGAATGAAAAACCCTACCGCGTGGAGTTATACGGTAATGAAGTAGACTCCATCCGGATTGTGGATCCCGAAACCCAACTGAGTGAACGTAAGCTGCTGCAGGTAAGTATTATTCCCAATGTTGATACCCAGTTTGAAGATGAAGAACGGATTTCCCTGTTTGACTTTCTTCCGGAGAACACCGTGATCTGGATCCAGGATTATGCCCTGTGTCGTGAACATATTGCCGACAGTATCGAAGACCTTGAGTCTTTTCTCCGGATACAGGAAGAATTCAGGGCTCAGCCGGTTGCTAAAACTAAACACCGGGATGATCCGGATGATAAACTGGAAAAGAAGCAGGTATCGATGCGTGATTTCATCAGTATCCCGGAGTGGGAAGAGAAAATCGTGCAACGGCACCTGGTGGGTTTCGGGCATGGTGACTCCTTTCCGGAAACATTTTCTTCCTTTACCATTCGTCACAATACCCGGGAACAACCTTCCTTCAACCGGCAGTTTGACCTCCTGATCCGTGACCTGAAAAGCTGGGAAGCCAAAAAATTCCAGCTGTTCATTTTCGCAGAAAATCCAAGGCAACTGGAACGGATGCAGAGTATTTTCGACGACCTCAAAGCGGAAGTGGTTTTTAATCCCGTTGCCACTTCCATTCATGAAGGATTTATTGATGAAGATCTCCAGTTGCTCTGTTATACCGATCACCAGGTATTTCAGCGTTACCATAAATACAAAGTCAAACAGGCGTATAATAAAAATAAAGCCCTTACACTCCGTACCCTCCGTGAATTACAACCGGGCGATTTTGTCACGCATATCGACCATGGGGTGGGTGTGTTCAGCGGCCTTCAGAAAATAGAAGTAAACGGACGTACTCAGGAGGCCGTACGGCTGATTTATAAGGATACCGATATTCTTTATGTGAATATCAACAGTCTTCATAAGATTGCCAAGTATACAGGGAAGGACGGCAGTGTGCCCAAAGTGAACAAACTGGGCAGCGATGTCTGGAATAAACTGAAAGAAAAAACAAAGGCCAAGGTAAAAGAGATTGCCTTTGACCTGATTAAATTGTACGCGCAGCGGAAAGCACAGCAAGGCTTTTCACATACACCGGACAACTACATGCAAACGGAACTGGAAGCCTCATTTATCTATGAGGATACACCCGACCAGAGCAAGGCTTCCGCAGATGTAAAAAAAGATATGGAGTCTCCGTCTCCCATGGACCGCCTCGTATGCGGGGATGTAGGCTTTGGAAAAACCGAAGTGGCCATCCGTGCCGCTTTTAAAACCTGTCTCGATGGGAAACAGGCTGCCGTACTCGTGCCAACCACGATCCTGGCTTTTCAGCACTATAAAACGTTCAAGGACCGGTTGAAGGATTTCCCGGTAACAGTTGACTATATCAACCGGTTTAAATCCGCTAAAGAGAAGAAGGACACGCTGCGCCGGCTGGAAGAAGGAAAAATTGATATTATTATCGGTACCCACGGTTTACTGGGTAAAGAAGTGAAGTTTAAAGAACTGGGCCTGCTGGTAGTGGACGAGGAACAGAAATTCGGGGTAGGACATAAGGAAAAAATCAAGACACTCCGTACTACGGTTGATTGCCTGACGCTTACCGCCACACCGATACCGCGTACACTGCAGTTTTCGCTTATGGGTGCCCGTGACCTGAGTATCATGAATACCCCGCCGCCAAACCGGCAACCGATCCAGACCGAAGTGCAGGTGTACAACGAGGATTTTATCCGGGACGCGGTTTATTTTGAAACAGAGCGGGGCGGACAGGTCTTTTTTATTTATAACCGGATCGCCGGACTGGCCGAGATGGCTGCAATCATACAGGCGCTTTGCCCCGACCTCAGTATCGGTTATGCACATGGCCAGATGGAAGGACATGAACTGGAGGAAAAGATCCTGGACTTTATTGACCGGCGCTATGATGTATTGGTCTGTACCAATATTGTGGAGAGCGGGGTGGATATTCCGAATGTAAACACAATCATTGTAAACAATGCACACCAGTTTGGTCTGAGCGACCTGCATCAGCTCCGTGGCCGTGTTGGCCGGAGTAATAAGAAAGCTTTCTGTTACCTGTTGGCTCCACCCATGAGTACCCTGCCCAATGATTCGAGGAAAAGATTACAGACGTTGGAACAGCATAGCGAACTGGGCAGTGGATTCCAGATTGCCATGCGTGACCTGGATATCCGTGGTGCCGGTAACCTGCTGGGTGGAGAACAGAGCGGATTTATGGCGGAAATAGGGTTTGAAATGTACCAGAAGATACTGGATGAAGCGATCCGTGAATTGAAACGGACAGACTTTAAAGAACTGTTTAAAGAAGAAATTGCGCGGCAGGATGATTTTGTTCAGGATTGCACCATTGATACCGATCTGGAAATTCTGATTCCGGATGAGTATGTAGAGAGTATTGCGGAACGGCTTTCGCTGTATCAACGATTGGATAATGCGGAAACAGAAGAGGAACTGCTGGCCATGAAGACTGAACTCGAAGACCGGTTTGGTACATTGCCCCGCCAGGTAGAAGATCTTTTTATTACCGTACGCTGCCGCAAACTGGCGGTTGACCTGGGCTTTGAAAAAATGAGTCTCAAGGAAAATACCCTCCGGTGTTTCTTTATCAACCGGCCGGATTCACCTTATTTTGAATCAGGAATTTTCCAGAAAATCATTGAATTCCTGCAGACAGAAACCAATAAAGGCAAACTGAAACAAACCGGCCGCCTCTTCCTGCTGGTGGCCCATGATCTGCAGCATATGGAAGCCATGCACCGTTTCCTGGCCGCTATGCACCGCTATTGCTTTCCCGTTCCTGTCGCAACTGTTTAAGAATCAGTCCGACCCTCGCCGAAATCCTTGCCTGTATTGGCAATTCTCAGGTATTTATATTACTTTTAGAAAGCTAAAAATCGCTATGAGAATCTATCCAATTCCCTTGATTGCCGTTCTGCTGTTTTTCGTTTTTTCTGCAAACGCACAGCAGGATCCACGCTATGCCCTTCTATTAAAAAGCGGGGCTGTTTACCCCACCAAAAATATCAGTCCCAGCCGGCTTGATTCCATGAATAACCGGACTGCCCGTACGGGGGGCAAGACTTTTGCTGTTCTTCAGTTTGAGCAGTTGCCAACATTGGCTGAAAGACAGCAACTGCTGCAGGAGGGGATTGAATTACTCGATTATATTCCGAACAATGCTTACACGGTCACGATCACCGGTTCACTTAGTGAAACTGTATTACAACGGGTACGGGCCAGGGCGATTGTTGAACCAACAGCCCAGCAAAAAATGACGCCTGAACTGGCGCGTGGTGCTTTCCCTTCTCATGCGGTGAAAACACCGGGTACGATCGATCTCTGGATCAGTTTTCCAAAATCCTTTTTGCCGGACCAGGTAAAAGCGGAGTTAAAGCGAAATAATTATGACCTGGTCAATACCGATGTACAGGTATACCGGATTCTCGGGGTACGAATTGCCGCAAGCCGTATTACTGAACTCGCATCAGCACCCTGGGTGGAATATGTTCAGCCCATACCTGTACCTGACCGTGAACTGAACAGTAACAGTATGTACACGTCAAGAGGGAATGTGCTGAAAGCACCTATATCTGCTGGTGGCCGTAACCTGGATGGACAAGGCGTAGTAGTGGGGGTTGGAGATAATGGGGATATTCAATCCCATCTTGATTTTAATGGCAGGCTGATCAACCGTTCTGCTGAATTAATGCGGGCCCATGCCACCCATGTGGCCGGTACCATCGGTGGTGCCGGTATCATCCAGGAATTATATACCGGCTATGCACCAAAAGCTACATTACTGGCTCAATATTTTTCAGGCATCTTCACAGAAGCACCAGCCTATGTGCAGGATTTTGGCATGGTCATTACCAACAACTCTTTTGGTTCAGTAGTGGATGATTGCAATTATAACGGGTTGTATGACCTGAGTTCACGCATCCTCGATCAGCAGGCAATTGACCTGCCTGAATTGCAACAGATTTTTGCTGCCGGAAATAACGGTACATTGAACTGCAGTCCATATCCGGCCGGATTTAAAACAGTATTAGGCGGATATCAGTCAGCCAAAAATGTGCTCACTGTAGGCGCTACTGACGTCAGGAGTGTCATTGCATCATTTTCAAGCCGTGGTCCGGTCAGAGATGGCCGGGTGAAACCGGAGATCATGTCGCAGGGGGTGTTTATGGCTTCCACCTGGACCAGTAATTCGTATAGTTATAATAATGGCACCAGTATGGCAGCCCCGGGTGTTTCCGGCGGACTGGCCCTGCTGGTACAACGGTATCGTCAGCTGAACGCAGGCGCCAATCCGAAAAACGGATTAACCAAAGCAATACTGGTAAACGGCGCAGACGATAAAGGAAACAGCGGCCCTGATTTCAGGTATGGATTCGGAAGACTGAACCTCGTGCGTTCACTTGCTATGCTGGAGGGCAACACTTCCTTTAATTCAACCGTTGCGAATTCGGTGACCAATACCCATACCATAACAGTACCCGCCAATAGCGCTAAACTGAAAGTACTGGTTTACTGGCAGGATCCGCCTGCAGCGGTTATGGCGAGTCATACATTGGTCAATGATATCGATCTGGAAGTCTTTACTCCTTTAAGTTTCACCGTATATCCGTCTGTACTTGATACGTTACCTGCGAACGTGAACAACCTCGCAGTAAGCGGTACCGACCATATCAATAATATTGAACAGGTGGAAATTGATAATCCGGCAGCTGGTAACTACGACCTGAAGATTATTGGAAATGCTATAACACAGAATCCCTCCCAGGAATATTTCCTGGTGTATGATATCATTCCAAGAAGCCTGGTATTGACCAATCCGGTGGGCGGAGAAAAACTGACCCCGACCGTAACTACATTCGATACGGTGTATATCCAATGGGATGATTATGGCAGCAGCGGCACCTATACACTTGAATTCTCCCCGGATAACGGGGGCAGCTGGATATTGCTGAATAATGCAATTGCAGCAGGGAGCAGGGTGTACAGTTGGGGTGTGCCTAATACACCCACCGATCAGGGAAGAATCCGGATCACCAATAATACCAGCGGACTTACTCAAACCAGTGCCGTATTTACTATTGCCACACTGAGTACCGTAACTCTCGATGCAGTGCAGTGCGAAGGCTATATAAAAATAAACTGGACGGCTGTGCCCGGCGCCACTGATTATGAAGTGATGTGGCTGCAGGGAACTGAAATGGTTTCGGTGACGACCACTACAGCACTGACCTATACGTTCAGTGGGTTATCAAAAGATTCCACGTATTGGGTGACGGTCCGGCCCAGAATCAATGGTAATCCAGGACGGAGAGCCAATGCGATCAGCCGCCTGCCCAATACCGGCACTTGTGCGGGCGCCATTTCTGATAATGACCTGAAACTGGATGCCATCCTTTCACCGGCAACATCGGGTCGGGAACTGACCAGTACCGCTCTTTCTGCCACACAGGCTATTACCATCCGGATCAAAAACCTGGATGATGTGGTTTCTGCCGGGGATATTAATGTTAGCTATTCCATCAATGGAGGTCCGGCCGTGAACGAAGTGATCACTACGCCCACTGCGGATATCGCGGCCGGCGGCACACTGTCACATACGTTTGCCACTACGGCAAATCTTTCAGCCACCGGCACCTACAGTATTGTGGTCACGGCTACCAAGGCATCCGATCCGGTCACCACCAATAATTCGCAGACAACTGTATATAAACAATTAACAAACGGAACCATCAATAATGCCCAGCTTCCCTGGCTGGATAATTTTGAAACAGCAGCAACACAAACCATCACAATAGATCAGATGGGGCTGGCCGGTAATGACCGTTATGATTTTTTCAATAACGGAATATATGGACAGGCAAAAACATTTATCCATACAGGCATGGCCTACTCCGGTTCCAAAGCACTGACGCTTGACCAGAGTCGTTTTGTATCCGGAGGCAGTGTGGATTCACTTACCGGTACATTTAATCTGGCCACCTTCAATACCGCTACGGATGATATCCGGATCGATTTCCGGTATAAAAATCACGGGCAGAAATCAAATGCCGCTAATAAAGTCTGGATACGGGGCAATGATACCGACAACTGGATCGCCGTCTATGATCTGTATGCCAACCAGCCGGCGGTGGATGGTTCGTATAAGCTTTCCGGCAGTATTGAATTAAGTGATTCGCTGGCTGCTTATGGTCAATCCTTCAGCACCAGTACCCAGGTACGCTGGGGACAATGGGGTGAATACCTGGCCGCAGATAATTTCAGGGCCGCCGGTTACACGTTTGATGATATCCGTATTTATAAAGCAGTGGATGATATCCAGCTGCTGAGTGTGGATACTCCTTACACAGTAAGTTGCGGACTTAGTGCGGTTGTCCCTGTAATAGTTACAGTACGGAATACCTCGAATGCCACGATTAATAATATTCCAATCACGCTGAGAGTGGACGGCGTAGTCATTGCCAATGAAACGATAGCTTCCATAGCAGCCAGTTCTTCGTTACAGTATACGTTTACAGCCACAGCCAATCTTTCCACGAGTGGCAATCATACCATCCAGGTCTGGTCTGCCCTTGCAACTGATACCTATAATGAGAACGATACCGTCAGCAGTACAGTCAATAACCTGCCCCTGATCAGCAGTTTCCCTTACCTGCAAAATTTTGAAAGTAATAATGGTTCCTGGTATACGGGTGGTACCAATTCCACCTGGGAGTATGGTACCCCGATCTCGCCAAAGATCAACCGGGCCGCGAGTGGCAGTAAAGCCTGGAAAACAAAGATCGCAGGCTATTACAATGACAATGAACTTTCCTATCTCTATTCGCCCTGTTTTGATATCTCCGCCATGACCAATCCCACCCTGAGTTTCAGTGTGGCCATGGACATCGAAGACTGTGGTGCCGCTCTTTGTGATGCGGCCTGGGTGGAATATTCCGCAGATGGAATTACCTGGACCAAACTGGGCAGTGTTGGACAGGGAACCAACTGGTACAATAAAAACTATGCAGGGAATCAGTTGTGGAGCCGCCAGGATTATACCAACTGGCATGTGGCTACCACGGCATTGCCCACTACGAATAACAGCCGGCTCCGGTTCCGCTTTGTGTTTAACTCAGATACCGGTCTCAATAAAGACGGAATTGCGGTGGATGATATCCATGTGTATGATAACCTGTTCGGACTTTATGAGGGGGGCACTATGGCCACTCCGGTAACACAGACCATCAATACCGGCACTAACAACTGGGTTGATTTCCTGGAAGGCGGCAAACTGGTAGCTTCCATTCATCCTGCCGGTCAGGAGATGGGTGCCACGGAGGTGAAAGCCTACCTGCATACCGGCGCAGTTCGCTGGAGCAGCAATCAGTATTATCACAACCGGAACTTTACTATTCAGCCCGCTAATGCATTCCTGTCATTGGCGGATTCGGTGCTGGTTCGGGTTTATTTCCCGGATACGGAAACTGAAACCCTGATTGCGGCTACTGGTTGCAGTGGTTGTGCCAAACCGTCCACCGCCTTTGATCTTGGCGTAACCAAGTACAGTGATCCCGATAATAATTATGAAAACGGAACAATCGCCGATAATAACCAGGGCGGGTGGAGTTTTATTATTCCATCCAATGCGACCAAAGTGCCCTTTGATAAGGGCTATTATGCCGAGTTTAAAGTGAATCATTTCTCTGAGTTCTGGCTCAATACCGGCGGACTCAGCGGCAGTCAGCCACTGCCCGTTGAGTTGAAACAGTTTACCGTACGCAAAGGGCCGCAGGATGTCGTACTGGTTGAATGGGTGACGGCTTCGGAATATAATGTAAACCGGTTTGAGATTGAATTAGCCCGTGGTAATGCCGATTTCCAATCTGGTCGTTATTCCCGATTGGGCGAAGTAGTAAGTCAGGGGAATACAGACCGGGAGCAACGCTATCAGTACATGGATGCAGAAGCCGGTAAATCAGGGGTACGCTATTACCGGTTGAAAATAATCGATATTGATGGAACGGTGCGCTACTCAGCAATCCGTCCCCTGGTATTTAATAATGAAATTCAATGGGTCGTTACGCCAAATCCATCCGCCGGGCAATTCAGTCTCAACTGCCAGGCCAGTCCGGGAGAAACCATACGGGTGAGAGTCTATGACACAAAAGGCCGGCTTGTATATCAGCACAGCAACCCGGCCAGTGGCTTTGCTCAAAAACTGAATATTGACCTGAAAGGCCCGGCCTATCCGGCGGGAATTTATCT
>CAZLRY010000040.1:0-2479 GCA_964561675.1 uncultured Chitinophaga sp. | reverse complement strand
ATTCTTACCAGCCTTGCTTGGCTACACCGGCTTTGATCGCTGCCAGTGCTTTTTCTTCGCCCATCAGGGTGGTCAGTTTATTTCCTTTACCATCATTTCCCTGCGCCATATAGGCACCTTTAGCGGTCTTCGTGATAACGGCATCCAGCATTTCCACACCTTTCTCCTTGGTTTTTACATTGTAGGCTGTAATTTTTACATCTGACATGGTTTAAGTTTTTGCGTTAGTAAAGGCTGAAATTACGCAAATCGGGGGGGAAAGGGGGTGTAAATTTAGTATTTCAACAAAAAAGGCTCCGAAAAATCGGAGCCAAATCTTTTATAGTCAATGTTTTATAAATTCAAAGTCCAATTTGTTAAAACCAGCCGGGTAGCCCGGAGAACCGGTTAAATGTCCAGTTTTGCGTATTTCGCATGACTTTCAATGAATTCCCTCCGGGGAGCTACTTCATCGCCCATCAGCATACTGAATACCCGGTCGGCTTCCGCAGCGCTTTCAATGGTCACCCGTTTCAGGGTCCTTGTTTCGGGGTTCATCGTGGTTTCCCAAAGCTGGGAAGCATTCATCTCACCCAGACCTTTGTAACGCTGGATGTTTACAGAGTCATCTTTGCCACCACCCAGTTTTTCCACCCATAACTTACGCTGGTCTTCGTTGTAAGCATAAGCCTGTTCCTTGCCTTTCTTCACCAGGTACAGCGGGGGCTGGGCAATATACACATAGCCTTGTTCCACCAGTTCGGTCATATACCGGAATACAAAGGTCAGGATCAGGGTGGCGATATGCGAACCGTCCACGTCGGCATCGGTCATGATGATCAGCTTATGATAACGGAGACGGCTCAGGTCAAGCGCCTTCGGGTCTTCCGGTGTTCCCATTTTCACGCCCAGGGCGGTAAACATGTTCCGGATCTCCTCATTGTCGTAGATCTTGTGTTCCATGGCTTTCTCCACGTTCAGGATCTTACCACGGAGTGGCAGGATGGCCTGGAAACTCCGGTCACGACCCTGTTTGGCCGTACCACCCGCTGAATCTCCCTCGACCAGGAAAAGCTCGGTTTTATTCGGATCACGGTCGGAGCAGTCAGCCAGTTTACCAGGCATGCCTCCACCGGTCAGTACGGTTTTCCGTTGTACCAGCTCACGGGCTTTACGGGCAGCTGCACGGGCCTGGGCTGCCAGGATCACTTTGGCTACGATATTCTTTGCTTCACGGGGATTTTCCTCCAGGTACGCTTCCAGCACTTTGGAAACGGTGCTATCCACGATCCCCATCACTTCATTGTTTCCCAGCTTGGTCTTGGTTTGTCCTTCAAACTGCGGCTCAGGTACTTTCACCGAAATGATGGCGCTCAATCCTTCGCGGAAGTCATCGCCTTCAATTTCCACTTTGGCTTTTTCGAATAAGCCATTCTTATCACCATAGCTTTTGAAGACCCGGGTAAGGGCCCGGCGGAAACCGGATACGTGGGTACCGCCTTCAATGGTGTTGATATTATTGACGTAAGAATAGATGTGTTCATTGTAGCTGTCGTTATAACTCATGGCTACTTCCACGGCTACGTTGTTGGCTTCATCCCGGCCTTCGACTGAAATCACTTTCGGGATCAGGGTATTGCGGCCGGCATTGGCATCCAGCATTTCCACAAACTCCACGATACCGCCTTCGCTGTAAAACTCTTTGCTGTAATTACTGCCGTCTTCATTTTTCTCCCGCAGGTCGGTGAGGATGATGCGTACCCCGCGGTTCAGGTAGGCCAGTTCACGCAGACGGCTTTCCAGGATATCTTTATTGTAAATGGTCGTGATGAAGATGCTGCCATCGGGCCAGAAATGCACCCGGGTACCGGTGGTTTCACTCGTACCTGTTTCACGCACGGCGTATTGAGGCACCCCGATACGATATTCCTGTTCAAAGATTTTTCCATCCCGGTTTACGGTTACCAGCAGTTTTGAACTCAGGGCATTCACGCAACTCACCCCCACACCATGCAGACCACCGGAAACTTTGTACGAACCTTTATCAAATTTACCACCCGCGTGCAGCACGGTCATTACCACTTCAAGGGCTGATTTTTTTTCTTTGCTGTGCATGGCGGTCGGGATACCACGGCCATCATCTTCTACGGAGATCGAATTATCCTCGTGAATGGCGACATTGATATTCTTACAATATCCGGCCAGGGCTTCATCGATGGAGTTGTCCACCACTTCGTATACGAGGTGATGCAAACCCTTTACGCCGATATCGCCGATATACATGGCGGGACGCTTCCGGACGGCTTCCAAACCTTCCAGAACCTGTATACTATCTGCGCTGTAACCGGCCGAAATCTGGGCCGCTTTTTCTTGTGCTTCCGTGGTCATAATTGAGTATAAAATCGGGCGAGTGTGACTGAAAAAATATAACTCACAAATGTACGAAATCGGGGTGGGGTAATGGGATTTATTCTGTTGAATTTTGCCCAAAAAAAGGGGG
>CAZLRY010000039.1:0-16058 GCA_964561675.1 uncultured Chitinophaga sp. | reverse complement strand
TCTAAGAATACTTACCGGTAAACCTGTTAACCTTTCAACCTTTCAACCTATAAACTTTGCTTTACCTCGTCCCCACCCCCATCGGTAATCTCAAAGACATCACGCTTCGGGCACTTGAAGTGCTGAAGGAGGTGGATCTCATATTGGCGGAAGATACCCGGACCAGTTCGCACCTGCTGAATCATTACCAGATCAGCAAACCTGTTACGCCCTATCATCAACACAACGAGCATAAAGTGGTGGACCATCTTGTAAGTCAGTTGCTGGAAGGAAAGAAGATGGCGATTATAACTGATGCCGGTACACCAGGTATTTCCGATCCGGCCTTTCTGTTGGTAAGGGCCTGTATTAAAGCCGGTGTGAAAGTGGAATCGTTGCCCGGGGCTACGGCATTTGTACCGGCACTCGTCAACAGTGGTATTCCCTCCAATCGTTTTTGTTTTGAAGGATTCCTGCCCTTGAAAAAGGGCCGGCAAACCCTGATGAAACAACTGGCGGAAGAGGAGCGGACCATGATCTTTTATGAATCACCGATGCGACTGGTAAAGACCCTGGAGGAAATGGCCACTTATTTTGGCCCCGAACGTTTATGCAGCGTGAGCCGCGAATTGACTAAAATGTTCGAGGAAAATAAGAGAGGCAGTTTACAGGAGGTCGCTGCGTATTTCAACGAAAAAACAGTAAAGGGAGAGATTGTCCTTATTGTAGCCGGTAAAGACTAATACCAGGCCGACACAACTTCCAGTGGTTTACGTCGCAGATCCGGCACCCAGCATTCCTCCGCTGCGTATCCGACCGGGATCAGTAAAAAGGGTTTTTCATTTTCCGGTCGTTTTAACAACTGACTCAGAAAATTCATCGGTGATGGGGTATGGGTAAGGGCCGCCAGTCCGGCCTGGTGAATCGCGGCCAGCAGAAACCCACAGGCCAGTCCGCAACTCTCACTGCCATAATACACATTTCCTTTCCGGCCATCCTCTTTTAGTTCGTAACTTTTTTTAAATACCACGATCAGGAAGGGGGCGGTTGTTAAAAAAGGTTTTTGCCAGTCCGTCTGTAACGGGCGCAGATCGGCCAGCCATTCCTCCGGCATACGGCCAGTATAACTTTCGTATTCTTCTTTTTCAGCCGCTTCCCGGATGACTTTTTTAAGGTCCTGGTTTTCCACCACACAAAAGGTCCAGGGTTGTTTATGTGCCCCGCTGGGTGCTGTGGCGGCTGTCCGGATAACCGATTCTATCACCTCCCTGGGCACCGGCCGGTCCGAAAAATCCCTGATAGAACGTCGCTCCTGCAATCGGGTATAGAAATCAAGGCTTCGCTGCTTCATTTCATCCGCAGAAACCTCCTCCGGCTGGTAAGCAACAAAAGGATAACCGTCAATCAATTTTCTTTTTATCATAACAGGTATTTGGCGAAATTTACCAATTCAAACCAGAATAAATGAATAAACAGGTTTTTTTCTCCCTGATTACGGTGCTCGCACTTCAAACCGCCGTTGCCCAGCCAGACCGCTGGCAGCAGAAAGTAAAATATGTCATGAATATTGACATGAATGTGCAGACCAATCAGTTTACAGGCAAACAGAAACTCGAGTACTGGAATAATTCTCCGGATACATTGACCCGGGTTTTCTATCATTTGTACTTCAACGCCTTCCAGCCAGGCAGTATGATGGATACCCGCAGCCGCCGGCAGGGAACGATCACAGCCGGGCGCGGGGCAGACTGGGATATGCGGGTAAAAGACCGCATCCAGAAGCTCAAACCTGATGAAATCGGGTACCAGGAAATTCTGTCGCTTAAAATGAATGGAAGGGCGCAACAATTCCTGATGGATGAGACAATCCTGGAAGTCAGACTGGATAAACCCATTCTGCCAAAGTCCAAAGTTGTTTTTGACATGGAGTTCAAGGCCCAGGTGCCCTTGCAGATCCGGCGCAGTGGCCGGGATAATCCCTCCAGTAAAGTGAGGTTCTCCATGAGCCAGTGGTATCCCAAGCTTTGCGAATATGATTATGAAGGCTGGCATCCCACCCCGTATGTGGGCCGGGAGTTTTATGGAGTTTGGGGCGATTATGATGTCAGTATCTCGATTGATAAAAAATATATCCTGGGCGGAACTGGTTACCTGCAGAATCCCAACCAGATCGGGTATGGATATGAAGCACCGGGTGCCAAAGTGGTACGGCCTGCCGGTGATAAACTGACCTGGCGATTCCTCGCACCCAATGTGCATGATTTCATGTGGGCGGCGGATCCGGATTTTATTCATAAATCAGTAAAAGCCAGGGACAGCCTGACGTTTCACCTCCTCTATAAAGTCAGCAATGTGCAGGCGGCTGCCTGGGAACAGATACTGGATGATGCGCAGCGGGCACTTCCCTTTATGGAGAAGAAATTCGGCACCTATCCGTACAGGCAATTT
Source organism: uncultured Chitinophaga sp. (assembly GCA_964561675.1). Taxonomy (GTDB): domain Bacteria; phylum Bacteroidota; class Bacteroidia; order Chitinophagales; family Chitinophagaceae; genus JJ008. The sequence goes on along the minus strand of CAZLRY010000039.1, from coordinate 13,631 downwards.
TCGTTTGTGCATGGGGGTGATGGGGGGATGGAATACCCGATGGCCACCTTACTGATCGGTCCGGGTGCGTGGTTGCATGAATGGTTGCACAACTGGTACTATGGAATCCTCGGCACCAATGAATCGCTTTATGGCTGGATGGACGAGGGCTTTACATCCTACGCGGAAGACCTGGTAACCGCCTATCTCGATAATAGCAAGGGGTTTGCCTTTGATGGGAACTACCGGGGCTACCAGTCGCTGGCAAAAAGCGGCAAGGAAGAACCCCTGACTACGCACGCTGATCATTTTAATACCAATAGCGCCTATGGAGCAGCAGCTTATTCCAAGGGGGCCGTATTCCTGGAACAATTGGGGTATATAACCGGGGCGTCGGTCAGAGACCGGATACTGATCGAATATTATAATAAGTGGAAATTCAAACACCCCAATGCCAGCGACTTTATACGGATTGCGGAGAAAGTCAGTGATATGAAACTGGATTGGTACAAAGAGTATTGGGTCAATTCCACCAAGACCATTGATTACAGCATTGATAGCTTGTGGGAAGAAGGTGGCAAGACCAAAGTACGGCTGAACCGGGCCGGTCTGATGCCCATGCCTGTTGACCTACAGATCAGTTTTAAAGATGGCAGTAAGGAACTGCATTATATCCCGCTTAACCTGATGTATGGCAGTAAACCGGTGGAGGATTCAGCTATTACCCGTACGGTATATGCACCCTGGAAATGGACGCATAGCACCTATACGATTGAAACCAGCCGGCGGTTGGCTGATTTCAGCCTGGTCGAGATTGATCCCTCTCTCCGGATGGCGGATATTGACCGGAAGAATAATAAGCTGGAACTGAAATGGTAATGTAAAAAAACAGATTCCCATAAAAAGTAAAGCCCCTGCTGGAAAGCAGGGGCTTTGTCAATGGTTTGAATCAAGGCCCTTTATTGGGTGACAGGATAAGTTTAAGGTTAAGGGTTCTTGTAATACTTTTTACTTATCCAAAAGTAGGCTGAGTCAGAATACCCTCAAATACCACTTTTGTGGTATTTTTTGCCCTTTTCGAAAAAATAACCCGCAAAAACCCGCAAATTTTACCTGCCGTAGTATTTATTGACTGCTGCAACCCGGTTGGTAACGTGTAATTTTTCGTAGATATGATAAACGTGTTTTCTGACGGTTTCCGGACTCAGAAAGGTTTGTGTAGCAATTTCTTTATACATCAGTCCTTTGGAAAGGAGTTCAAGTATTTCCATTTCACGGGGGGTCAGTACATTCAGTTTTTCCGGATCGGAAAAACTATGCTGGCTTTGCTGATGCTGAAAAGCGGCCACTACTTTACGGGCAATCTGGCTGCTCATGGGGGCACCGCCTTCATATAGTTCCCGGATGGCTTCAAGCATCCGGCCCGGCGGTGTTTTTTTCAGGATATATCCGCTTGCCCCGGCACTGAGGGCCTCAAATATTTTCTCGTCTTCTTCATAGACAGTACAGATCATGAAATTGGTATCGGGTATCCGGGGTTTCAGGGTACGAACCACATCAATACCACTTTCTTCCGTCCCCAGGTTGATATCCATTAGTACCACATCCGGGCGGATAATGGGAATACGGTCTACGGCTTCTTCCGCAGAACTGGCCGTTCCGATACAGCGATAACCTTCGGACATCGAAACAATCTCTTCGAGGGCATTTCTAAGCTCTTTATTATCATCTACAATAAAAACTGTAATCTGCCTCATTCTTTAAAGTTCTGCAATTAATCAATAGGCTCCAATACCACAAAGTGGTATATTTTACCGGGGTACGTAGAGCAGGTATTTTTCCTGGAAAAATTCTTCGGGGAACAATTCTTTAATTTCAATCATATGTGGACGGGTGACACTTTCCTGAATTTCTTTTGCCAGATCGCCGCCTTTCAGACAGATTAAACCGGGTTTATGTTGAGCATCCGGTGACATCGGTTTGGTTTTAAGCAATGGGCGGGCCCAGGACCATAATTCTTTTAACGGCGCCACAGCCCGTGAAACGGCAAAATCGAATTTCTGGTTCTTTATTTCTTCTGCGCGGGTATGACGGGTGCTGATATTGGTCAGCCCGATTCCTGCGGCCACGGCCTCCACCACTTTCAGTTTTTTGGCAATACTGTCCGCCAGCAAAAACTTCACTTCCGGAAAAAAAATGGCCAACGGGATACCAGGAAACCCGCCTCCGGTTCCGATATCAATGATCTCCATACCGGGTTCAAATTCAAATGAAGCCGCAATACTGAGTGAATGCAGGACATGTTTTTCATATAAACCGTCTATATCCTTCCTGGAAATCACATTGATCTTTTCATTCCATTCTTTATACAACCCTTCCAGCTGCTGCCATTGTTCCTGCTGTTGCGGGGTGAATTCCGTAAAATATTTATAAAGGATGTCGATGTGTTGCATAATCATTCAGGTCAGTTCCAGCTCCGGCGGGGTCTTCTCCACAAAGCCGGTGCAAAGATGAGATAATAAAAGAACATCCACATATCAAGGAAAATAAACCAGGGCCAGAGATCGGCCTCACCCATTTTCTTCATGGATTTATACAAAACAATTCCCTGCAGGATCAGCCGAAGGCCGAAAACCGGTAATACAAAACGCCAGTCAAAGAAGATGGCTGCCGCAGCAAAGGCCGGGTAATAAAGAAACTGCGAACCAAAATACAAACCGAGCAGGAATTTATGTTTGGGTTTATAAAACTTAGCCGTGGTGTAATGCCTTGATTTTTGTCTTAACCAGCCGCCCCAGGTGGTTTTGGGTATAGAACGGGTAATGGCATCCGGATCGATCACCACTGCCGTATTTTCGTTGGTCGCCACCCGGTTGATAAACAGATCATCATCCCCGCTGGGAATATGATTGATAGAGGCAAAACCCTTGTTACGCAGGAACAGGTCTTTCTTATACGAAAGATTACGGCCCACTCCCATATACGGAATGCCCGATAAGGCATACGACAGGTATTGGAGTGCCGTATGAAAAGTTTCAAAACGGATCAGCTTGTTAAGCAAGCCCCTGCGACGATGATAAGCTCCGTAGCCTAATACAATTTCAATGCCCCCGGTATAGGCTTCCTGCATTTTCTGAATCCAGTGTTCACTTGCTGGTACACAATCTGCATCGGTCAGCAGCAGCACTTCATATTTGGCTTCGCGGATGCCGATGGACAACGGATATTTTTTTCCGGAGATCAGCTTGGCCTCCTGGGTCAGTTCGACCACATGAAGGGATTTAAATGTTTTTTTCAGCTCCTGTAAAATATACTTGGAGTCATCCAGTGAATTATCATTTACCACCACCAGTTCATGGCTGCTGCTGTATTGCTGCACCAATACCCCGGGCAGGTTTCGGGCCAGGTTTTCATCCTCATCACGGGCACAAATGATCACGGAAACCGGATGTTGCCTGGATTGCTGTTGTTCTTTGGGTTTAAAAAAAGCAACCCGGCTGAAAAACCGGCCATAATAAAACAGCTGGATAAGGGTCAGGGCAATAAAGAAATAAAAGAGAATTTCTTCCCAGGCAATTGGTGGCATAGCGGCGAAGGTAAAGAGGTGCCGGGCTAATGCCAACATTCAGTTGGCAAAAGCTTTCCACAGCAGTAGGATAAGTAGGGCTTGCATAAGCGCTGATTTAACAGATGGTTGTAATTTTTTTGTATTTTAAGGCAGTAAATTTAATGTGCAGATAGCCGGAACCGGCTTCTGGCAATACAGCACTTAAACCTTATACAACCTTCTAACTGTATGAAAAAGCAAGCAGTATTCCCCCTTTTTTGTTTACTATTCATCCATAGTCATGTTTTTTCACAGGGATCAGCTGAACGGATCTTTGTACAAACTGACCGGGACTATTATGTGCCCGGTGAAACGATCTCTTTCAATGGGTTTGTCCTGTCTGCTATCGATTCTGTCAGCAGCCGTAATTTGTTTGTGGAGTTGTGGGATGATTCGCTGCGGCAATTGTCGTCCATCACCCTTCCCCTGATAGATGGAGTGGGTGCAGGTGCTGTCACTATTCCACGGGAGCTTAAATCCACTCAATTTTTTATCCGGGCCTATTCAGATGTCTCGGCCCGTCAAACACAGCCTTATCAGTTTGTAAAGACACTCTACCGGTCAGCGATGGATGTACCCGTTGCCAAAGAGTTGAATAGTGACGGGGCTCCGGTTTTTTTCCCGGAAGGGGGATCCCTGGTCAATCAGGCGCTCAACCATGTGGTGTTTAAGGCCGGGAATGAATTTCGTGGATCAATTCGTAACAGCAAGGGAGAAACGCTGGCCACCCTGAATCCGGTCTTCAACGGGATGGGCACATTTACAATTGTGCCGGTAAAAGGGGAAACCTATACATGTTATTGGGAAGAAAAAGACCGGAAAGGCGCTAGTGCTCTGCCATCGGCGGTGGATATCGGCATCGCCCTGCACATCAGGCAAAGCCCGGACACTATGTTTTTTGATCTTGATAATGGTGGTAGTCCGGATCTGTTGGCCCATCAATTGAAAATGCTCCTCATGATCGGAAATGAACCGGCTTATGTGGTGGAGATGAATTTATCAAAACAATCAAGGTTCAGTTATTTCATTCCCTTGCAGGATTACCGGGCCGGTATGGCCGAACTCCGCGTGATGGCAACAGATAATACCGTATTGGCTTCGCGGCCTGTCTTTATTAACCGGCACAGTCTCGCAGGACAGCCACAGGTAGAATTGCAGAAAAAAGATCTTTCAGCCCGTGGTGAAAACCGGGTAAAACTGCAGTTCGCAGATACAATGATCAGGTTGCTTTCGGTAAGTATTACGGACGCAGATTACTCTGCCGGTAACGGCGGGTCCGGTCTTGCCGCCGCCCTGTTATCAACAGATGGGCAGCCTGTTCCTGCTGCGTTTCGTTCCATCCACACACCCGGACAAATGGACCTTGCCGTACAGGTAGCTTTTTCACAACAGGCTATGCCGGTCAAAACGCCGGCTGCTACCGATTTACCGCAGGCTCATTATCTTCAACTGGAAGGTACAGTTCTAAAAGGGAAGAAACCCTTATCAGAGAAGAATTTGCTGGTGGGTATACGTTCTGCTTCCAATGGGAAGGAATTATATAAAGTGACAACAGATAACAACGGAAAATTTGTAATTGACGACCTTGTTTTATACGGAGATGTCTATGTGCATTGCCGGATACCGGGCAATGAACAACAGGAACTCACCTGTACTTTCAGGTTGAATATGCCGGCCAGCAGTCAGCCGGCAGGCCTGTATGCAGCGTTTGAACAATTGGTACGAAGAACAGCTGCTGTTGCTGCAGCAAAGGGAGTTGCACCGTCATCCTCACTGAAGGAGGCAGCCGATACAATGGCTTTTGCCGAAAAATCCATTACACTCTCCGAAGTGGTCCTGATAGCAAGCAGCAGTGCTCAGGCGACCCAACGATTAAAGGCAGTCGAGGAAAAATATATTGTCGGAAGTGTTAGTCCCTTCAGTGGATACTATGCAACCTCGGAAACGCTGGATGTACTCAACGACCCGGAGAGGGTTCACTATCGGGATATTTTTAAGTACATGAATGCCAAGTTCAAACAACTCTCTACAAACGTAATAGACGGAGTGCACGAGCTTATTCTTACACCACCGTATGGCAAGATCACAAATTATTATGTTGACAATTCTAAAGTAGACCGTAGTCAGCTTGATCATATTCCATGGGATCAGGTAGCGGTTATTAAATTTGTCAGGTACCTTGCCGCCGATCCCAGAATGCCGCCTTCTGTTGCCATATTCCTGAAGAAACATGGCGATCAGGGTTATTGGGAAAAAGACCGATTCCAGGTATTGGAACAAAAACTGACAGGTTACCCTGTTTCGCCGGAGTTCAGAGAGCCGGATTACCGGAAAGAAGAAATAAAAGTGGAAAAGGATCTGCGCAAAACGATCAGCTGGAAACCGAACACGCCCTTAGAAAAGGGGACTACAGAGATTCAATTCTATAACAGTGACCGGGCCAAAAAAATCAGGATCATTGCAGAAGGCATTACGGCAGATGGTAGCATTGTGTATGTTGAAAAAGAAATAGAATAAGCCGCTGTTCCGCTAACGGCGTCAGTCTTCAATTTTCCATTTCAGCCCCGAAAACAGCCCATTTCCATTTATCTTGCAGCCCTATGGCAGCACTTCATTTTGAACTGAGTCACCGGGATACTGACAGCAAGGCCCGGGCCGGGAAAATCACTACCGACCATGGGGAAATACTGACGCCCATATTTATGCCCGTCGGAACGGTGGGCAGTGTGAAGGCCGTGACCCAGCAACAACTGGTGAATGAGGTGAAAGCCCAGATCATCCTTGGGAATACCTATCATTTATACTTACGTCCCGGACTCGATGTACTGGAAAAAGCGGGTGGCCTGCACCGGTTCAACGGCTGGGAAAGACCCATTCTGACTGACAGCGGAGGCTACCAGGTTTTTTCACTGGCCGGCACCCGGAAAATCAAAGAAGAAGGGGTGACTTTTCAATCACATATTGATGGCAGTAAGCATTTGTTTGCGCCGGAAAATGTCATGGATATCCAGCGCAGTATCGGCGGGGATATCATTATGGCTTTTGATGAATGTCCGCCGGGTGGCAGTGTATTTGCCTATGCTAAAAAATCAATGGAACTGACCCATCACTGGCTGGACCGTTGTTTTACCCGCTTTAATGAAACCGAGCCGAAGTATGGGTATACGCAAAACCTTTTTCCCATTGTGCAGGGTGGCACATTTAAAGACCTGCGCAAACAATCCTGTGAGTATATCGCTTCAAAAGAGGCCAATGGAAATGCGATCGGCGGTCTCAGTGTGGGCGAACCGGAACCGGTGATGTATGAGATCTGTGACTGGTGCTGCGATCACCTGCCGCAGGACAAACCCCGCTACCTCATGGGGGTCGGCACGCCCTGGAATATCCTTGAATGTATCAGCATGGGGGTGGATATGTTTGACTGTGTGATGCCCACCCGGAATGGCCGCAATGCCATGCTATTTACGTCCAATGGGGTGATCAATATTGACAATAAGAAATGGGAATTTGATTTTTCGCCAATTGATGAAAGTATCGATTGCGAAATCAGTGCGTATTACAGCAAATCCTACCTGCGGCACCTGATGAAGGCCAAAGAAATACTGGGATTAACCATTGCCAGTGTGCATAATCTCGCTTTTTACCTTTGGCTGGTAGGGGAGGCCCGGAAACATATCCAACAGGGCGATTTTGCGGCCTGGAAAGCGGAAATCATCCCCCGCCTCAAGCAAAAGTTATAAGTCAGGCTTTCACAAAGCGTCAACAGTTAATTGGTTATTTTCGCCGTTCCATGCACAAACTCGACTGGTACATACTGAAGAAATTCCTGGTCACCTTTATCTTCTGCATGCTGTTATTCACGGTCATCGCCGTGGCCGTGGACAGCAGCGAGAAGGCGGATGATTTTGTGACTGCCGGGTTCAGTACCAAAGAAATCATTAATAAATACTATCTCGGATTTGTGCCCTGGATCTGGAGCCTGTTGTTCCCGCTGTTTGTGTTTATCGCCGTAATTTTTTTCACCAGCCGGATGGCCACCCGTTCTGAGATCATCGCGATCCTGGCCAGCGGAACCAGCTATAACCGTTTTCTGCGGCCTTATTTTATCGGAGGGCTTTTCCTGGCTGCGGTTCTCTGGGTGGGCAACAGTTACTGGATCCCGAAAGCGAATACAATTAAAGCCAATTTTCAGTCAAAGTATATCGACAGCAAAGACCCCTCAAAAGGTCGAACCTTCAGCAGTTGTGCCCGTTGCTATTACCTGCGGATTGATACCAATACGTTTATCGGTATCAGGGATTATGATACCACTACAAAGTTTGCCCGTGGCTTTTTCCTCGAAAGGGTAAAAGAAAATAAAGTGGTATACAACCTGCGTGCAGAATCAATTTCCTGGGATACACTCACCAAAAAGTGGAAACTTTTCCGGGTGGGAGAGCGGTATCTTGACAGTGTGGGCGAGCGGCTGGTAAACCGGGATACCATGATTCTCAGCATGAACCTCAAACCGGAGGAATTGCGGAAAGATGATTACCTCAAGGATAAACTCACTTCTCCGGAGCTCGCTTATTACATTAAACGGGAGGAAATGCGGGGCACGGAAGGACTCAAAACCCTGCAGGTGGAATGGTACCGCCGCACAGCGGTCTCGGCTACAGTATTATTGCTGACCATGATCGGGGCCGTGATCGCCAGCCGAAAGATCCGTGGGGGCAGTGGAATGCACCTGGCTATTGGCTTTGTTATTGCCGCTGTTTTTATCATTTCAGATCGGTTCTCCACGGTATTTGCCACCAAGGGCAATTTCCACCCCTTTTTAGCCGCTTGGCTGCCTAATATCGTGTTTTTGTTCGTGGCGGTGTGGCTGTATCGGAAAACGCCAAAGTAGGAAAAGCTGTCGGGTGTCAGGTGTCAGTTGTCAGGAAACAGCCCTAGAAACAGTTGTCAGATGTCAGTTGCCGGATGTCAGGAAACAGCCCCTCCTAAAAGGTATATGTTCAAGGCACTTCAGTTGTACTTCGTACTTCTAACTTCGTTCTTTGGCAAACTTTCCTCCCTATTATTTGTTACCACCCCGGGCATTCAGTAATTTTATGCCTTCTAATTTTTTTCAAAAATCCCCCGAAAAATAAGGTGTTATGGGAATAATAAAAGACCGGTTCAGAGCTAAAGCGGATAGCGTAGCTGCCGAAATAAAGGACTTACTGAAAGAGCATGGTAATAAAGTAATTGGAGAAGTCACCCTCTCCCAGATTTACCAGGGAATGCGGGGGATTACCGGTTTGGTGACAGAGACTTCACTCCTGGACGCCCAGGAAGGGATCCGGTTCCGGGGTCATTCTATTCCTGAACTGCAGGCCAAACTGCCCAAAGCTCCCGGAGGGTCTGAACCTTTACCTGAGGGCCTTTTTTACCTGATGCTGATCGGGGAGCTCCCGAGCGATGAAGATGCCGAACATGTGACCAATATTCTTCAGCGCCGGAGTCACGTACCCACACACGTGTTTGAAGCTATTGATGCGTTGCCGATCACGGCACACCCGATGACGATGTTTGTCGTAGGTGTGATGGCCTTGCAGACAGAAAGTTATTTCCAGAAAAAATACGGGGAAGGGATCAGTAAAAAAGATTACTGGTTGCCGGTATTCGATGACAGTATCGTACTGCTGGCCCGTCTGCCACGTATTGCAGCTTACATCTACCGTCGTAAATATAAAAACAGCGATCATATTCAACCCAACGGTCTGCTCGACTGGGCCGGTAACCTCGCTCATATGCTAGGGTATGATGATGAGAGTTTCCGTGAACTGATGCGGTTATATATGACCATCCATGCCGACCATGAAGGCGGTAATGTATCAGCCCACACCACCCACCTGGTAGGGTCAGCCCTGAGTGATCCTTATCTTTCTTATGCAGCGGGTATGAACGGACTGGCCGGTCCTTTACACGGACTTGCGAATCAGGAAGTGATCAAGTGGGTGTTTGAAATGCAGGAAGAACTGAATACCGACCTGCCCACCAAAGAACAGATTGCCGAATATGTAAAGAAAACCCTGAGCGAAGGGAAAGTGGTGCCCGGGTATGGTCACGCGGTTCTCCGTAAAACTGACCCTCGTTTCACCGCGCAGATGGAGTTTGGCAAAAAACATATGCCGGATGATAAACTGGTACAGACCATCTGGAATGTATACGAAACCGTACCTCCGATTCTCCAGACAATCGGTAAAATCAAGAACCCCTGGCCGAATGTGGATGCGCATAGCGGCGCCCTGTTAGTACACTACGGTATGGTGGAATATGAATTCTATACCGTACTTTTTGCAGTAAGCCGTGCCTTAGGTGTACTCGCTTCTCTCTGCTGGGATCGTGCCCTTGGCTTCCCCCTGGAAAGACCAAAATCAGTGACCACCGACCTGGTGAAACAATGGCTGGATGGAAAGGATAATATCTGGGGAGAATAAGTCAGTCGGGAGTCGGGAGTCGGGAGTCGGGAGTCAGGAGTCAGGAGTCAGGAGTCGGGAGTAGGGAAGTGTCCTTGTCATCCTGAGCTTGCCGAAGGATGAGCTTGCCGAAGGATGAACATGTCGAAGAATGAAGAGGAAGTTTGGATGTGATTAAGGGTTCACACAATATGTTGTAAAAGATTAATGCTCCTGTTGAGGAGCATTTTTTTTGGAAGATATCAGGTAGTTGTTAGGTTGATGGATCGTGTTTTGCAGGCACTACTTCAATTGTATGAGATTCACCTGTCTCAGAAACTTACTTCGTATGTCTTAGTCTCTCCTTTTACAATATAAATACTGTCTCTCAGATCCACCCGTACTCCGTTTTTCTTTTTAATAATATCAAGGTACGTATACTGGTCTCCGGCTGTAGTACCGGTAAGCTCCAGTGTTGTAAACGGCCCGTATGATGTAAAGAAGTGAGTATTGCTGAGTTGGCCATCCGGCTTTTTCATTTCTATGGGATGCCCTGTTGAGCCATAAGACAGAAAATAAGGAAGACATTGGAAATAATCTTCTGTACTGACCGGGTTGAAGTTTTTATAGATGATTTTCAATGTTGCTTTGGCTGGAACATGAATAGCTGTATTTACCAGGCTGTCATATTTCCCGATTCCATAATACTCTTTTTGTGTCCGGAAATAATCGTTTCCCGCTAAGGCGGTAATATAAAATTTTCCACCTTGTAATTCTTTCGCTTTAGCCTTAAACGAAAAACTGATTGTTCCGTTGCCCTGGGTTTTCCCTTTGGCGATCAATCGCCCGGGATCACCCAGCGGAGTGGCCGGTTTTGACCAGCCCAGTTCAAGCGGAATGTTGGCCATGGTAGTGGTTGAATGGAGACCCGTAGTTACCCGGATATTAAAGACCATGCAACTGTCTGTACAGGGCGCATTTACATTCGACTCGTTTCTTTTAAAGCAGCCAGTCAGAAAAATCAGTAGGAGGAGTGCGCTGCATATTCTCATGGTCCTGCGAATTTGTAAAACAACGGAAGTGATAAAATGAGTCCTTTAAAAGTACAAATATAAAAGCGTATTTTGAAAAGCCTGCTTTTGCCTCATTTCAGTCGTTCCAATTGCCCTTTTCTTTTCACAATATTTTTATTATCCCACTGAATATCACGTGCTTTTTTCAGCCATCGTTGAAGGTCTTTGGTATTCACCTGGTCAAGGGCTGTATAACGGATTTCTGCTGCCTTGAACTTGCCTTCGTTTTTTAAACCAGCTTCTTCAAATGTCTGCCCACTCCAGAAGAGCAACCGGATACCATTTTTCAGTTTGCTATACCCCACCACTGGATTGCCATCGAGAAACCAGACGGGGATCGCATGCCAGATTTTGTTTTCCGCTTCGGGGAGGGCGGCATTGATTGTTGACGCCAGCAATTGACAGATTGGCTTTTCTGTTACGCTTTGGGCGTTGTTGTAGGCGAGGGTGTCTTTATTCATTGGTGGTATCATTCACTTTTATACCAGACTTAAAATAAATCTGATGTTTAGAATAACTTCTTATCTGAATTCAAACCATTCAGGTTCCAGTAATTCGTTAACTGGTGTCCATTTTGCATTCCTGATTATATAATACATTTTTAAATCCCGGTTATCTTTCACAGCAATCTGATCCAGTCGCGGAAGTTTTTCCTGATCAAGTATCCCTGTTATTTCCATTGCCATGAAATGGTTTTCATCAGACCAGCCTGGCAGCTGTTCCATTTTTTCCACATAGATATCGGTACCCCGGTAATTGAACCACCAGTATTGGTTTTGGCTGATGGCCAATCCACGCAGACTGACCTGTTTTCCCAGCTGATCTTCCAGTCGTATTAGCCTGGATCTTCCCTGTAATACGTAAAACTGATTTTTTGCCGGTGTTCCCTGTATCTTCCCGTATACTTCTGCCTGTTTTCCGATTTCGGCGGGAGTCCATTTCGGAACATTTACCAGTTTCAGTACCCAACTGGCTCCCCGAATACAGGCGGTATCATTTTCATTTTCCGCTATGCCCGTGAGTAAGGCCTCACGACCTTCAAATTGAGCAGGGTGCCATTCAAGCGGTGCCGTTTTTTCGCCAGCGAGTACGATCAGCCGGTTTTTAAAATAGAATCCGGTTGTTTGTATGACCACCCCGGCTTCGTTGAAAGCCCCGTCGGGACTGCCAATAAATTCGCCGGTCTCGTATACCCGTAAACGATAACTATTACCTGTTTTGATGACTGGCATTGTCCCTTTGCCAAATGAGCCAAAATAGGGGGACAGGGGTATTTGTAGAGGTACCTGGGTGGCACTGTCGTTTATCATATGTACGATCAGGTTGGGACCTTCTTCATATCCTTTGTCTGGTCCATCCACTACAACTCCTTGAACAGTAAGGAAGCTGCCTAACGATTGACCCAGTTCTCCAATAAATACTGTTTTTGAATCCGGGTGAAGAATATTCACTTTGCGAAGGCTGTCTTGCGCTTCACTGGTTAATTTGAGCAGGAACAAGAGGAATAGTATGGACGGCATTTTCATAATCAATATTTTTTAAAGCGGCAAAAAAGCAGGCAATGAGGCTTGTTAAAGTGGCCGTCATTTCCTTAATAGCATATTTTTAAAGTAGTTCTATTTGCTAAATGTTTTTTGGCAAACAGCAGCATGCTGTTTATTTGCGCCCAAAAACCGGTTCTATAACTCGACAGGACTATGGTTTTATTTTTTTCCCTTTTATTACAAAAATGAGTGCTATTAAAAAGCCAATTGATATAAGTACAAGAAAATAGCCATTAAAGGAATTGTGTACCCAGCCTCTGCCGGCAGTACTGTCGTAAAAATTGCCCTCGATTTCTTTATTCGTAATAATTAAAAATACACCAGTAATAAACAGAAAGGCCGTGATCAGGGATAAGACTATTTTTGTTATCATGATTTTATTCCTTTTTGATGCAACTGTTTATTAATCTTAGCACATGATTTTTTTCAAAATCGCTATATAGATAATCTGCACGAATTCAATTTCACATTGAGAGAAAATAGTCCAATTGACTATTTTCTTTGTTATTCACGATCTTCTCTCCGGTAAAGTGTAAAAAAATACCTGACAATCGATATTCCAAGCAAGCACAATATCACAAAATTCAACGGACCAGTTCTGCTCCATTTAGGAAAATCGGCAGCGAAAAGAAAAACATAGTAACTGGTAAACAGCAGGTTGAGCATCAGGAAATAAATCAACGGGCGGGTAGTTTTTTCACGAACCAGGTAGACGATACCAAGTGTGAGATGTAGAAGGGAGGTTATGCCAAACAGCCAGGTATAATAAATATAGGGGTTAGTAAGTGCACCCCTCAGATATTGTGTTTCTTCTGGTATATTGGCATACCAGGCTTTAACATAGGTATTGAACCACTGAAAAGCAAAGAGAAGGTAAGCCGCAAACGGCAGGAGAAAATTAATCAGGCGGGTCTGAAATTTCATACTGGTGAATGAATTAATTATTCTGCTTACTGGATTTGTACAAAACTGGTCCAGAGCCTACCAGGTCAATCGGATAGACATG
>CAZLRY010000038.1:10481-16064 GCA_964561675.1 uncultured Chitinophaga sp. | reverse complement strand
CTTGCTGGCGATGATATCGATTTCATGCGGGTGTTGTACCCAATTACGGTGAAGGATTTTGTAACCTTTGCCGGCCAGCCAGGAGGCTGCCATTTCTTCCCCTTCTTTTCCTAGTTCGTTGTGCGCTGCCATAACTTATCTTTACAGTAAGTTAAACCAACACAAATTTTCTATGAAGGGAGTTTACACCTTGAAAGGCGTTGTTAAACACTATGATTGGGGAGGATTTTCCTTTATCCCCGGGCTTTTAAAACAGCAAAATTGGGAAAAAAAACCATTTGCTGAGTATTGGATGGGGACACATCCGCTGGGCATTTCCACGGTGGAGTTTGAAAAAGGAGCTACCGGCGGACTTGACATTCTGGCCGGTAATCTGCCTTATTTATTCAAGGCCCAGGAAGTGAAGGAGATGTTGTCTATCCAGGCACATCCTTCGAAAAAATCAGCGGAAATTGAATTTGCCCGCGAAAATGCAGAAGGAATTCCGCTGGATGCCGCATACCGTAATTATAAAGACGATAATCATAAACCAGAGATGCTGGTAGCACTGGGAGATTTCTGGTTGTTGCATGGGTTTAAGCCGGAAGTACAGCTGGAGTCCACATTAAATGATACAGCAGAACTTCAGGGGCTACTTCCCATCTGGAAAGAGGGCGGATACAGCGCTTTGTATAAGTATATCATGGAAATGCCGGTAGAAATGGTAAACAAAATGCTTACGCCCCTGGTAAACAGGGTGCTTCCGTTGTATGAAGCCGGGGAATTGCAAAAAGATAATCCTGATTTCTGGGCAGGCCGGGCAGTGAAGACCTTTACCCATGACAATAATTATGACCGGGGTATTTTCTCCATTTACCTGTTCAATATAGTGCACCTGAGTCGCGGAGAGGGACTTTTCCAGGATGCGGGGGTGCCCCATGCTTACCTGGAAGGGTTTAATGTAGAGCTTATGGCTAATTCGGATAATGTGTTAAGGGGCGGATTAACCCCCAAACATATTGATGTGCCGGAGTTGCTCAAACATGTGAAATGCGAAGCTACCATTCCGGCTATTATAAAAGGAAAAGCAGGTGAGGAGGGGGAAATCAATTATGCAACACCAGTCCCGGATTTCAGACTTAGTCTGTTTCAGCTGAAAGCGGGGGAAACGGTGGCTTTTACCCCGGAATCTGTGGAAATCATCCTTTTGACTGATGGCATTGCGGAACTGGATGATGACGAAAACCTGGTGAAATTGCAATTGGGGAACCCCTCAGCCGTGGTTTTTCCGGGACAGGTTGTTTATCTGGCGGCGGCTACCGATTGCACGGTTTTCAGGGCCCGGGAGGGTATCCACAATCGTGAATAACTAGGTGGTCTATTTGGGCCAATTCAGTTAATTTTGCCTCACATTATAATCATTCAGTATGAAGATCAACGGTCGTTTAGTCCTTTTCACAATAGCCCTGGTAGCGATTGCCACAGCCTGTAAATTTTATTTCGGACCCAATATCGAATGGTCTGGTTTTTCCCCGGTGATTGCCATCGCGCTTTTTGCCGGTTTTATCATTAAGCAAAAAGACAACTCATTTCTTTTACCCTTACTGGCCCTGTTTTTCAGTGATGTGGCCATTCAGGTATTATATCAACAGGGTTTATTTGATTACCCGGGATTCTATGGTGGTCAATGGAAGAACTATGCGGTATTGCTGATTTCCACATTGATCGGCTGGGGACTGAAAGGCCGGAACTATGGTTCTTTGCTGGCCGGTGGTTTACTGGCCCCGACGGTATTTTTCCTCGTTTCTAATCTGATGGTATGGAGCGGTGCCGGTGCGGAAGCCATGTATCCCAAAACATTCAGCGGGCTGATGCTTTGCTATGAAGCAGGGTTGCCATTCTTCAAAAATTCGGTAATGGCCACGTTGGTGTTTGTGCCGGTGGTTGCAATGGCATATAACCTGATGACTCAGAAGAAAGCCGAGATCAGACTGGCGTAAGAATGCCACCTAAACTTATTTAATCCCGCTGGTGCGGGATTTTTTTTGCCTCCGGCAAAAAGGTAGCCACGGATCACACAGATCAACACGGATTTTTATTCGCCTGGCGGCGAATAGGTGGCCACGAATTGACACGAAAGGGCACGAAATAATACAGGAATACAAGCCACGGACCTGCCTTTGCCGGCAGGCAGGTCACACGGATCAACACGGATTTTTTTGCCTGCGGCAAAAAAGGGTTGGCCACAAAACAGCACGAAAGGACACAAAAAATACAAAGGGCATCAATCCGTGCTGATCTGTGTAATCCGTGGCCCAAATGTTGCGCAGCAACATTCTTTCGTGATTTTTTGTGTGTTTTAGTGGCAAACTATCCTGCCGCAGGCAGTTCTATTTTTCTTCGAAGCCAGTATCGGTGAGCAGCGTATGATGTGCCGCATCAGCCGCCGAAGTGGCTAACTCGTCGCAGCGGTTATTGAAAGGGTTGTCGGCATGGCCTTTCACCCATTTAAATTTTATATGGTGTTTGTGGGAGAGTTCATAGAATTCACGCCAGAGATCGGGGTTTTTTTTGCCTCCTTTGAAATTGGTTTTGATCCAGTTTTTCAACCAGCCTTCTTCCCAGGCACGAACCACGTATTGACTGTCGGAATAAACTGTAACCTGCATCCCGTCTTTCTTCAGGGCCTTCAGTCCCGCGATCACGGCCATCAGTTCCATCCGGTTATTGGTGGTTCGTTTGTAACCCTGTGAGAGTTCCTTGCGGTGGGTGCCGCTCATGAGAATGGTGCCGTAACCGCCGGGACCCGGATTGCCCCTCGAGGATCCGTCTGTATACATCGTGATCGTTGTGCTCATCTTATTTTACAGGTACCAGTTTTTGTATCGGAGCATCGCTTCCAGGAAATAATAATCAGCGTAAGTCAGCGATACCTTCAATTCACTTTTGTGGGGCAAAGATCCCACATTCTGTTTGATCAGGAATCCCCCGTTTTCTCCCGGTTGGGTCAGGTACGCATTAGAGGAAAGGGAGAGGAGCATTTGCTTTGCAGCCCCGACATATTTCTTTTTTTCTTTTTTAGAAACATATTGACCTAATTCGAGTAAGGCGGATGCCATTACTGCTCCGGCTGATGCATCACGATAAGTATCGGGAATACCAGGTGCATTAAAATCCCAGTAGGGGATTTTATCCGCCGGCAAATTGGGGTGATTCAATAAATAGTTAGCGATTTTTTTTGCCTGCTCCAGGTACGCTTTGTCTTTGGAGAAACGGTACATCATCGTGTATCCATAGAGTCCCCAGGATTGTCCACGGGCCCAGGCTGATGAATCGGCTGCCCCCTGCCAGGTGATTTTTTTAATAATTTCTTTCTTTTCCAGGTCCCAGTCCAGTACATGGTAACTGCTGTTATCCGGACGGAAATGATATTTCAGGGTGGTGTTCGCATGGGTCACGGCGATATCCCGGTATTTCGCGTCACCCCCATTATCACTTACCCAATAAAGTAGTTCCAGGTTCATCATATTGTCGATGATCACCGGGCATTTCAGCCGGTCGCTGCTGTTCCAGGATTGAATGGAGCTAATGGCCGGACGATAACGGCTGGCCAGGGAACCCGCAGCGGTCATGACGGCCTCTTTATATTCAGGTTTGCCGAGGAGACGATACGCATTACCGAAACTGCAATAGATCATAAAGCCAAGATCATGATTGCCGGTATAGTATTTTTCTTTTTCAAGGATGGCCAGTCTTTTTTCCGCGATGCGTCTGATCTCTTCATCTTTTGTCTGTTCATAAATATAGAGCAGGCTGCCCGGAAAGAATCCGCTGCACCACCATTTGGTATTACTGGTTCCTGCTTTATTAGCTGCCGGATCAAAGAACCGGGGCATCAGGCTATCAGGTGTATTTTTTTCAAGGAGTTTATACTGAGAAGCGGCAAGCTGAAAATTCCGCTCAATGAGTTTTCCCATTGACAAACGGCCGTCCTGGGCGAAAAGGTTTGCGGAAATTAACAGCGCTGCAAAAAGGAATGATTTCATAAGTGAAAGATAAGAATTGATCATCAGATTTTCAGCACCTGCACCGCTTTCCTTAGAAGGGGCTGTTTACTACTAACTACTAACTTCTAACTACTAACTAGTACTCTACTGCATAATCCTTCGCAAACCCCTTTCCACCCCATGCTTTTCGTTGAGTCCAGTCTGTAAATGGATCAGACCAGAAAGGATCGGAGGCTGGCAGACCGAGTGGGAGGAAAACATAAGCAGTGAGGTAAAGGCTGCCGGTATTGGAATAGGAGTCGGCAATGGCGGCTTGTTTTTCCCCAACAAAACCGAGCGTTAGACAACCTTCTTTTGTGAACGTCGAAGGAATGAATATTTTTTTCAATACCGCAGTGAGTCCGCAGCGGACCTGGGCCGGTGTTATTTCTTTGGGTAACGCCTGTTCCAGGGCCAGTTTTGTCAATGGCTGAAAGAGACCGGCCCGATAAGTAGAAGAACGACCGAATACCGGGAAGGTGCCTTCCGGGGAGATAAAGCGTTCCTGGAAGGAAGCATAGCGTTGCATACGTTTAAAAGCAATATCGTAACGGGTTTTTTCCATGCGGCCGTTAGCTACATTCACCCGCAATACTTCAACCAGCATGGGATGAATCACAAAGCCGTTATAATGATCGAAGTGGAATTTTTCACCATCCTTATACCAACCATCCCCGATATACCATTTCTCAATTGTTTCCACCGCGGTATCCATTCTTGGTACATCAATGGGTTCACCGATTGAGAGCAGGAAACTTTCTATCATGGCAGCAAATAAAACCCAGTTATTGTTGGCCGGTTTGATCTGCCGGATCGTTTTGAATTCATGTATGACCCGTTGTTTAGTCGTTTCATCCAATGGGGTCCACAGGGCTTCCGGTGCTGCTAGCAGTGCCTGGGCGATAAAGGCGGCATCCACCAAAGGTTGCCTGGATTTCGGGGTACCCCAGTAGAGATAATCAGGACTGGCGGGATTTACCGCATGGGCCAGGCTTTGCTGAATTTGTAGTTTTAATTTTTTACGGATCTGTCCTTCAGCACTATTCTCTTCTGGTAAAGCCACAAATGGGGCAATACCCGCGATTAAACGGCCGAATGCTTCCATATAGGCCACGTCTTTCGGTCTTCCGTCCCAGGTTGGACTCACTTCTATTTTCATGTTTTTCCGCAGTTCGCCTTTGCTCATATTATCCAGCACCGGCGCGGAGATCTTTTGCAAGAGACTCACCCAATAAGCACGGTCGGAAGGAAATTTATCGGCGATTCCGCCTTCCGCCGCCTTTGTTTTTTCTGTGCGAATGAGGCCGACCAAACCAAGGAGGGAAGAGAGCTGAAGAAAGTTTCTACGTTGCATGGGGAGAGGTTGATAGGTTGATAAGTTGACAGGTTGATAGGTTGACAGGGTAGTTCTAAGCAAGGGCTGTCACTATCGACTATACTTGAAACACCCCTGTCTTTAATTCCCCCATTTCCGGATTATGATCCGCTGCTTTAATCCCTTCCGCAATTACTTTTCTTGTTTCTGCCGGGTCTATGATTGCATCCACCCATAAACGTG
>CAZLRY010000038.1:6127-10381 GCA_964561675.1 uncultured Chitinophaga sp. | reverse complement strand
GCAATTACTTTTCTTGTTTCTGCCGGGTCTATGATTGCATCCACCCATAAACGTGCGGCCGCATAGTAAGGGGATGTTTGTTTCTCGTAACGGCCTTTGATTTCGGAAAGCAGTTTATTTTCATCCTCAGCACTTACTACTTTGCCTTTGGCTTTTTCAGAGGCTACCTGTATTTGTAATAAAGTCTTAGCGGCCGAGTCGCCACTCATTACTGCAATTTTAGCCGTAGGCCAGGCGTAAATAAAGCGCGGATCATAAGCTTTCCCACACATGGCATAATTGCCGGCCCCATAGCTGTTCCCCATTACAATGGTGAATTTGGGGACCACTGAATTGGCTACAGCATTTACCATTTTAGCACCGTCTTTAATGATGCCTGAATGTTCGCTTCTGCTGCCGACCATGAAGCCCGTGACATCCTGCAGGAAGACCAGGGGGATTTTTTTCTGGTTACAATTGAGGATAAACCGGGCGGCTTTATCGGCTGAGTCATTATAGATCACACCCCCCATCTGCATTTCTCCTTTTCGGCTCTTTACTATTTTACGTTGATTCGCTACGATGCCAACGGCCCATCCTTCAATTCTTGCGTAGCCGCAAACAATTGTTTTGCCATAATCTTCTTTGAACTGTTCAAAGGAGGACAAGTCCACTATCCGTTCAATAATATCCACCACATCATAGTTTTTCCCATCGGTGGGGTAGAGGCCATATAATTCATTGGGGTCTTTGGCCGGTGCGTTGGGCGCAATCCGGTCGAAGCCTGCTTTGGGTTTTTCGCCCAGCATGCCCATCATCCGTTTTATATGGTCCATGCATTCCTCTTCGGTTTTAAATTTATAATCCGCAATACCACTGATCTCCGTATGTGTTTCTGCCCCTCCCAGGGTTTCATTATCGATATCTTCGCCGATTGCGGCTTTCACTAAATAAGGACCGGCGAGATAGATCGAACCATTGCCTTCCACCATCAGGGTTTCATCGCTCATGATGGGGAGGTAAGCACCACCGGCCACACAGGGCCCCATCACGGCAGCGATCTGGGTGATGCCCATGCCGCTCATACGGGCATTGTTGCGGAAGATCCGACCGAAATGTTCTTTATCCGGAAAGATCTCATCCTGCATCGGAAGGAAGACACCGGCACTATCCACGAGATAGATCACGGGTAAATGATTCTCCATGGCGATCTCCTGCAGCCGCAGGTTCTTTTTTCCAGTGATGGGAAACCAGGCACCGGCTTTGACGGTCTGATCGTTGGCCAGGATCACACATTGCCTGCCGCTGACATAACCCACCCCGGCCACAGTACCACCGGCAGGGCATCCACCCTGTTCTGCATACATTTCATAGCCGGCAAAAGCCCCGATTTCGATAAAGGGAGCCCCCTTGTCTGTCAGGTAAGCAATTCGTTCGCGGGGGGTGAGTTTCTTTTTTTCATGTTGTTTATCAGCGGCTTTTTTGCCCCCGCCTTCATGGATTTTTTCCAGTTTCTGACGGAGATCGGAGAGGAGGAGTTTATTCTGGTCTTCGTTTCGGTTAAAGTCGAGGTTCATACTTTAGATCGTTAGAAGGCAAAGATATGAAGTTAGGCGCTGCCGGGTCTCCCTTGCCGCGTTTACAACGTTGGTGTTATTCAGGTATATTTATAGAAAAAAAGATGAATCCGAAGGCAGACCAGTTCCTGATAAAGGCCAGAAAATGGCGCGAAGAAATGACCCTTTTAAGGGAAATTGTTCTTTCCTGTAAACTAAACGAGGAAATAAAATGGATGCATCCCTGTTATACCCTCGGGGAAGCGAATATTGTGTTGATCCATGGTTTCAAGGATTACTGTGCTTTGCTGTTTTTTAAAGGAGTGCTGATGAAAGACCCGAAGAAATTGCTGATACAGCAAACGGCAAACGTGCAGGACAGGCGCCAGCTCCGGTTTCGCAATATTGATGAGGTACAGAAGTTGGTCCCGGTTATCCGTTCCTATATAAAAGAGGCAATACGGGTGGAAAAGGATGGTCTGAAAGTGGCCTACAAGAAAACCGAGGAGTTTGCGATGCCCGAAGAGTTCAACATCCGGCTGAAACAGGATAAAAAACTGAAGGCGGCGTTTGAGCGGCTGACCCCGGGCAGGCAGAAAGGATACCTGCTCTATTTCAATGCGCCTAAGCAAACAGCCACCCGTGAACGCCGGATTGAGAAATACATACCCGCGATCCTGGAGGGAAAAGGATTAACAGATTGAAAAGTCGGGTAAGTGGAATGCTTCCCAGGTATCCGGTTCTGATCAGGGTCAGTGGCCGGATTCTGTTTTTTATATACATTCGGGAGCCTATCTAATTAATTAAACCTTTAATCAATTTTTATGTACTCCCGACTGATTCCCTTCATCGCATTTTTTTTAGTGGCTTTTTCTGTCAAAGCGCAGGATTTTACCGTACCTGCTGACTATAAACTCGAAGTGGCGGCTGACTATGCCCGTTATGAAAAAGATATTATTGCTGCGGCCAACTGGCTCCGGGCGGTGCCATTGAATGAACAGGAAACAAAAAGAAGAGAGGTTTCCGCTTTTGTTTTGTTATGGATTAATGGCAGTCCGACAGTAAATGTGGAAATCAATCCTACGGTTATGGATTTTGAAAAGAAGAATACCGGGATGCTGATGGTATACATGTCTGCCTGTGCCCGCTATGTACTCGAAAACAATTATACCAAGGATATGCGGGCCAAACACCGTGCTGCCATACGCGACCTGATCACTGTTTATAAAGCCGGGAAAGGCATCAGTAAGGATAAAAAAATGGAAAAACTCATTAAGGCAGAGGAAGCCGGTGGTCTGGATGCATGGCTGGAGGAAAACCTGAAAGTAGGCAGCCGGTAAGTAGCAGTTCAAAGCAGTTTGTTTGATGGGACCGTACTATAGTTAAATGGAATCTGGAAAAGGCGGATGCCCCAAACAAAGGGCAAGCCTGATGGTGATAAAAAACAGACCTTTCTCTGTTTTAGTGTAACTTTCCTCCCCCTGTCCCGTATAGGTCTGAAATCACTAAACCTACTAAGTATGCGCAACATCTTCCAATTCGGTGAAACTGTACCCGGCTATTCCATTCCAGTATTAAATGAACGTGAGATCAGGGCGGGGGCGGGCATTCTGTTCCTGGCCACTTTTTATTCCCTGATGGTGATCATGTTTCGGGAGGATTTTGTACCGGTGAAATATGTGATCACCGTTTTCTTTACCGATTTCCTGATCCGTGTTTTTATCAGTCCCCGGTATTCGCCTGTACTTATTCTTAGCCGCTGGATCGTACGGAACCAGAACCCTGAGTATGTGGGGGCAAAGCAGAAGAAATTTGCATGGGTGATTGGCGTACTATTGTCCGGGACCATGTTTATCTTCTTTAATATCGTGAATGCTTTTAGCCCGATCACCGGGATTATCTGCCTGATCTGTCTGATTTTCCTGTTTTTTGAATCTGCTTTTGGTATCTGTATCGGGTGTAAGATGTATAGTCTTTTTTACAAAGAAAAGGCACAGTATTGTCCGGGTGAAATCTGTGAACGTAAGGACCGGCAGCCCATTCAGAAAGTATCTGTTGTACAGTATGGGATACTGCTTCTTTTTGCGGGGTATATTATTTTGGTTGTTTTTTTGGCGAACGACCATTTTACGAAGAAACCGTATGACTTGTTTGGGATGTTTGAGAAGGAGCAGGTAAAGTAGCTGTACCATTTTGGTTGATTTTTTTTACAGAATATATGTAGAATCAGTAAATTAGTTGTTCACCTCAAACGATGCTAACATGAAGAATGCACTTAACTGGTTTGAAATCCCTGCTTCTGATTTCAATCGCGCCAAAAAATTTTACGAAACAGTACTTGAAATAACTATGATCATGCCTTTTGAAGGAATGAAGTATGCGATGTTTCCTTCAGATATGGAACAGGGGGCTGTCGGTGGCGGACTGGTGGAAGAAAAGGGTTATGAACCATCACAAAAAGGGAGTCTTGTTTACCTGAATGGAGGTGAGGATCTGACTGTTCCGCTATCACGGGTGGAAGCTGCTGGTGGAAAAATCCTGGTACCCAAAATGTCGATCGGGGCTAATGGATTTATGGCCCAGTTTACTGATACGGAAGGTAACCGGGTGGCTCTTCATTCAATGAAGTAAGCAATGTCGGGAAAATCTAAATGCCAGTGTTTGTATAAGGTTTTCAAAGAAAACATTTTTATACTAACCCTGGCTTTTACTGTTTTTT
>CAZLRY010000038.1:0-6027 GCA_964561675.1 uncultured Chitinophaga sp. | reverse complement strand
AACCTCCAACTCCCCTCTTGTCCTCAATCATTAAATTCAACAATTTCTCGTTCGCATTACATAATTCCGTACATTACAAGCACTTAAAAAATAAGCTCCTGAAATCAATTATGGGCCCTGTTTTCTAAGTATCGATTGCTAAAACCAGGTACGTTAAGGCCCGCCATTTTTCTGTTCATATCCTGACCGGATATTTCCATCTTTCTGGTGCGCACTAAGGTCTCTTTGTTGCTTATTCTGCTGACTAATCAATTGTTTCATTCAGTATGCTCCGGTATACCCGGTAGTAAATGTTATTATTTAAAGCGACCAGCATGGAAAAAGTTAAATTTAAAACAGATCAAAAGGGAAGCAATTTTTACGATGATGTAAAAAAACAAGTCAATGACTATTTTGTCAGTAATAAAATAACCAGCCTGGCCAATACTGAAATGCGGTTCAAGCTGGTATTCTGGCTGGCTTTCTGGGTAGCCACCTGGGTGGGAGTGATCTATTTCAAGGAGTACTTTTTTGTGGCGGTAGGAATCGGGGTGGCCCATCTGTTCTCGCACCTGATGATTGCGTTTAATATTGCCCACGATGCGAATCACCTGGCTTTGTTCAAATCACGGGGGCTGAACCATTTCTTTGGCTATTTTATGGAAGTGCTGGGTTGTAATAAGAAGATATGGATGATCGCACACAACCAGGAGCATCACACGTTTATCAATATTCACGAACAGGATAACAATGTTAACGGATATAAGATCCTGCGGTTTACACCGGAAGACAAATGGCGGCCTTTTCACCGTTTCCAGCATATTTATGCCACGTTTGTTTATGCACTGTCAACGCTTAATTATGCCACATTTCGTGACCTGAAGTTCATTATCCGCTATACAAAACTGAATAAAATCAAAGCCAGCTGGGCTTTCCTGTCTGAATTTATCTTCTTTAAGCTGTTTTATTATGCTTATATCTTTATCATACCCATATTCGTATTCGACGTTTCGTTCCTGCTGGTGCTGACCTATTTTCTGTTGGGTCAGTTTCTGAATGGGATCACCTTGGTTTTTGTGTTCCTGACCGGTCACCTGACAGAAGATGCCCATTTCCCGGTACCGGAAAATGGCAATATCGAGAATAACTGGGCTGTGCATGTGGTAGAGACCACGAGCGATTATTCTCCGAAGTCCAGGGTTTTTTCCTGGTTTACGGGCTGTCTGAACCTTCATGTGGCGCATCACCTTTTTCCGAAAGTCTGTCATGTACACTATAAGCATATCACACCGATTATTAAGCAAGTAGCCGAAAAACATGGACTCGAGTACCGGGAGATGCCAAGTTTCAGGTATGCGGTAGGCTCACATTTTAAGCTGCTGAAGGAATTGGGGAAGGAACAGTAATGGGCCGGTATTCGGTAGTTGGTAATCCTTCCTTTTTAAACTGTTCATTCTGCATATAAACAGGATACCCGCTTTTTCCAAAGAGATGTTTTTTTTAATTTTACGGGATGAAGATGAATCGAAATCTCTCTTTAGTGCTGGTTTTTGTTATGTTGTTTAATGCACTTTCTTTTTCACAACCCCTTTTTCAGTACAGGGATGGAAAGTCGATGAAGTTGTATGTGAAGGGGTTAAATGATAGCCTTCGGGTGCAAGTTTATCTGCCCAGAGAGGCAGAACTAGCACCGCAGCGGAAGTATCCGGTAGTTTTTCTATTTGACAGGCAAAACAGGAGTAACTTTCTTTATAATCTTCAGACGATCGACTACCTGACCGGTTTTGCGAATATGCCGCCGGCGGTGCTGGTTGGCATCGAATTTCCTGCAATGGTACGGACAAAATGGACCTTGCCAAATAACGCGAAGGGGAAGGCTGATTCGTTACTGGCTTATATTTTGGGCAACTTTAGAAAGCAGTTAGAAAAAGACTGCAACCTTTCGCCGTTTAATTTACTGATCGGGCATTCCCGTACAGCGATGTTATCTTCTTATGCATTGGCCGCATTTCCGGATCAGGTGAGTGCTGTGATTGCAGCGAGTAATTCCTTTTTTGATTTTGATACACCCGAACAACAATCTCTTTTTGAGAACTATATAGAACAGAAAAAGCGGGTCCCGGGAAAAGTGCAGCATTTTTATTTTTCTTCTGGTACTGATGAAAATGGTGATGCGCATGACTCTTCGGTCAGTAAACTGTATTCGTATATGAAGGAACGCCGCTTCCCTGTTAACTTTCACTGGCAACACTACCAGGAAAAAACACCACATATGACTGTACCTGGTATGACAACCGGGCGAGCTTTGAATGATCTGTTTAGTCCTTTTACAGGCGCTTTACAGCAATCATTCGGTGTGGTTAAAAATCAGGTACAAAAGGATTCAGTTCCATGGAGTACCTACCAGGATATTTACCGGAAGGCCTCTTCCGAACTTGGACTGGAACTGCGCCCGGATCTTACATTTTATAACAGTATTGCTTCAGCCTACCTGAATGATTATACGGAACAATTTAAGGAACGGCGCTTTGCGCTGGCTTCTGTTGTACTGGAACAGGGAATTATAGATTTTCCGGATTATCCGGGTTTCTACAGTTACCTGGCATCCATAAAACTTGAGCAAGGGGAAAAGCAAGCCGCAGGTAAGCTCTTGCATCAGGCACAGCTAAAACTGAAAAATCTGCATTTTGCCAACCCTGACTTGCTACGGGAAGAAAAGGAGACAATTGATGAACTTCTACCGCTGTTGAAATAATAGAAAGGCCTTTTTTCTTCCTGACAACGCAACCCATTCCCGGGATTTTACGATTTGTACTAACAGTTGTTCACGTGTCTGATAAAAACTGTTAGTGTTTTTCGAATCATAATGGTTTTTTAGGATTTTTTGTATTGAAAATTATCTAACTGGATCAAAATCAGGATTTTTTCTGCAAATTTTCACTACATTGAATTAACTGGTTAAAGGCTATGATTTCCCAGAAAGGTCTGTTTAGTACAAAAATTGCAGGCAGGTCCCTGCCTTACAATATGTTCTGTATTGTAGGCATCGGTATACTCATTTTTAATATTTTTCTTTCCGCGCTCTGGCCTTTTAAGGATACTGCCACCATTCAGTTTTTTGTTGCCGGAATATTTCTCCTTTTGCTGGGCATGGTTATTTTCAGGTATTCTTCTACGTTTATCGCCATCTTGCTGGTTATTACAGTGTATAATTTACTAATCTTCTGGGTCTCTTTTAACCTGGGAAGGTCTTCCGGAGCCATGTTGTATTACTTTCCGCTCATGGTGGGTTTTTTGTACCTGTTTTTGTATAATTCCAATGTGGCCAAAACCATTGCCCAGATTGTGATCATGATTGTCTTTATTTTATTCACCATTTTTTATACCCGGTCAAAATCGGATCACTTTTTTCTACCAGACCCGGTACTGGAAAAGATCTATTTGCTAAACCTGTTATTCTCCATCGTCGCTACATTGATTGTCCTGGTTTTTCTGTATAAACAGTTTACTTCGTGCATAGAAGCGTTTTGAAAGATAAAGAGATAGAGCACAGGAAAATGCTCAGGGACCTGGATATGGAACGGGAGAAACAGGGTTATTCTCTTTTACTTTCCTTAAGAGACAATATTTCGCAAACCCTGGCAGCCAGCCGGATGTATCTCCAGATGCACCCGGAACAAATGGAGTTCACAAGGAAAGCGGATGAACAGGTTAAAGAAGCATTGGATGGCTTAAATGATATTTCGGTAGAACTCAGTCCTTCTATGTTGATTGATCTTGGATTGGAGGATGGTTTGGAAACATATGCAGCACTGCTAACTGACAAATACGGTATACCTGTTAAGATTGAACTCGATAAACAATCTGCAGAGATACCAGAAGAAGAAAGATTATCCCTTTACCGGATTCTGCAACAGTGTATCAGTATAATTGCTGCTACCCGAAGTATTCATTTTTTAAGGGTACATCTCAAAAAGGAAGCAAAGCTCTGTATTCATTTTGAACATGATTCCATCCTGAAAGATTTTTCTTATCGTTTCCTGAATGCCCGTAACCGTGATCTGAATACAAGGTTGGATTATTATGCGGCTGTGATCAGGGAGGAGAAGGGTAGAGTGGACGTTGATTTGGATGTAACGGCTTAAGGATATTATTTACCGGGTATATTGGGAGAGGAATTTCGGCCCTTTGCCAGAAGCCGGCAGCCGAGCCCTGATCCTACATTCCAGGAGGTGGCGGTATTCCTCCACCGAGGATATTTTCAAAACTGTTCTCTAATATGTGTTTATTTTTAGTGAACCGGATGAACTGTTTTTCGGTTAGCATTTTTTTCATGGCTTCATCCCTTTCATGATCAGCCTGTTGTTTGTCCGGGTCGTTGGTGCCATTGTAACCTTCCCTTTTTTTAAGCATCAGTATTTTCTTCGCATGGTCAAGCGTAATTTTTTCAGCAGCCTGTACCTGATCTTTAGTCATCTTTAGTTTTTTCTTCATCCAGTCTACTTGTAACCGGCTGATTGCAGCTTCTTCATTTGTGGCTGTACTGTTGTTTATTTCCGGTGGCGGCCCAATGGGGCCTTCTCCGGATGGAGGTTGGGCAATGCTGGCGAACGAAAGGGATATTACTGCTGTAAGAGTCAGCATAGCTTTTCTGATTATTTTGTTCATTCTGTTTTTTTCTTTTGGAAGTAAATAACGGTCAGGTTCTTTTGCAGGAAAAGCAAAATATAGGTGAAACGGGCAGATCTGCCGGTGAAATCAGCAAGTAGCCCGTAATTGGCAGTCTGCAGTTTACAGCCCCATAAATGAAAATTCCGGAGTAATTACTTTTACATTCTTAATTATACTTAAGTCAGTTTAGTTTACTAACCCGTAAAAGGATGTTGAAAATTAATAATTCAATAATGGTGAAAGGTAAGTCTGTAGCAGGGGGCCTCAATTATACTTTTTACTTTTGCTTTTTTACAATGAAAAATATACCTTTCATAAAACACCTTCTATGCGCCGACTACTGTTTCTATTACTGATCCTGGTAAGTATTACAGTTTTTTCCCAGGAACATAATCACTCCATTGGGCGGAAAATCATATTTCCGGATATTCCCGGATATAAAACCCTGAAAACAGACCTGCACCAGCATACGGTCCTTTCGGATGGCAGCGTTTGGCCGGATATCCGGGTGATGGAGGCTCTCCTTGACGGACTGGATGTGATCTCGCTGACGGAGCACCTGGAGTACCAGCCACATAAGACGGATATTCCACATCCGGACCGTAATCGCTCTTATGAACTGGCAAAAGCCGAAGCAAAGAACCATGACCTGATCATTATCAATGGTTCGGAGATTACCCGAAAAATGCCTCCGGGGCATAATAACGCCATCTTTATAAAAGATGCAAACGGCTTATTGGTAAAGGATTCAGTTGAGGTATTCAGGGCTGCCAAAGCACAGGGTGCTTTTGTTTTCTGGAACCATCCCAACTGGACGGCCCAACGTAAGGATGGTATTGCCCGGCTCACCGACATGCATACCATGCTGATCAGTGAAAAACTGCTGGATGGTATTGAAGTAGTAAACGATGATACCTATTCGGAAGAAGCTTTACAAATTGCGCTGGATCATAATCTCACCATCATGGGTACCAGTGATATCCATCAATTGATTGACTGGGATTTCAAAGTAAATGAAGGCGGCCACCGGCCAGTGACCCTAGTCTTTGCTAAAGAAAGAACCGAAGAAAGTGTAAAAGAAGCCCTCTTTGAACGCCGTACCGTGGTCAATTATAAAGACCTCCTGATCGGTCGTGAACCTTACCTAGTGCCACTGCTGCAAGCCAGTATTAAGGTGAAATCGGCCAGCTATACCGGTAAGACGGATGTCCTGAAGGTTGAGTTGATCAACGTCACCAACAGTCCTGTCATTCTCAGTAATAAGTCAGGGTTCACCTTACATAGCAATTACGATGTGATCACCCTGCAGCCCGGGGAGAATACTATTGAGGTAAAAACCCTGGAGAGACTGAAAGAACTGACCCTGAATTTTGAAGT
>CAZLRY010000037.1:10274-16075 GCA_964561675.1 uncultured Chitinophaga sp. | reverse complement strand
GTTTCAATATCCGGTTGCCCGATATTCAAGTGATATACTTTAATTCCTTTTTTCTTAGCCGCTTCTGCGAATGGAACCAGTTTACGTATGGGAGAAGGGGGCATCTGAATACCCCGGTCAGATAATGTAAGCATTTTGCAAAGTTAGGGAGTAAAAGCAGAATTTATTGCGGAGGCTTCACGTCGGTTTTCTCCTTTACGCCAGTTGGAACTTACAAAATCCGGACTTCTGTCCTGCGGTTCAGTTGCTTCCCTTTTTCAGTAGTATTATCAGCCACCGGTTGATCAGCCCCATAGCCTTTTGCCTGTAGTCTGGCCGCATTGATCCCTTTTCCGGTCAGGTATTTTACAATGGCATTGGCACGAGCCTGGGAGAGTTGGAGATTATGTGCGGGGGTGCCGGTATTATCGGTATGTCCGGCTATTTCCACCCGGATTCCTTCATGCCGTTGCAGGTATAAAAGCAGCTCCTCCAGTTCAGGATAGGAGTCCGGACGAAGACTTGATTTATCAATATCAAAATAAACACGATCGAGCCGGTATTTTTGCGGGGGATCAAACTTCACATTGACCCAGAATGGTTCGGTAAAATATTCATCTTCTTCGAGGGAAGGGACGGCAAGGATCAGATAGCGGGTGGTGTCACTGATGCTTTTTACGCTGACATGATACTGATCCCCCGGGGGCAGCAGCTGGACAAACTTCCCATCGGCACCCGTTATTCCTGAAAATGTTTTTCCGCTTTTCTCACCGTGGAACAAAATCTCTTCTCCCTTTCGGGGCCCTGCTTTTTTATCGGTGACAAATACATTAACGGTGGCTATCCGGCCACTGGTGTCAATGGCTACCGGCTGCTGTTGACCAAACAGTTGCAACACCGGGAGCAGGAAAAGGGAAAGAATGGAATGTCTCATTTGTATTCAACGATCCCCCTGAATGATTATTGTCAGGATTCAAACAAGAGTTTCCTTTTTGTTTATCTTTGATAAATACAACGCCATATTCAAATTCACTATGCCAACCCGAACCATACTTCCGGGACCTGATCTGTCAGACCTCTTCGGTATGTTGGATAAATTTCATCCGTTGTCTCCGGAAATCAGGGAGTTTATCGGCCAACATACGGTGATGCGAAAGGTCAGGAAGCGAACATTATTGCTGAAAGAGGGAGACACCTGCCTGCATATTTATTTTATCCGTAAAGGGATTGTCAGGGGCTTTTTCCGGGAAGGGACAAAGGATATCACGACCTGGATTACCGGGGAGAATGAATTAGTCTCGTCCATTTCTACCTGGGATATTCCACGACCGGTTGCTGAGAATATCCAGGTACTGGAAGATGCGGAATTGTATGTAATGACGCTGGACGCACTCGGGGAATTATTTTTACGTTATCCGGAGTTCAATACGGTTGTCCGGAAACTCCTGCAACAATACTATGCCGATGCCGAAAACCGGGCTTATATTGCCCGGCTCACCAAAGCAGAGAACAAGTACCGTTATTTTCTAAAAGTACATCCGGTACTGGCCAACCGGGTACCCCTGAAATATATTGCTTCTTACCTGGGTATGACCCTTGAAACGTTAAGCCGGATCCGGAATAGTGCCGCCCGTAAATAATCCAGGGGATTTAATCTTCGATAAAACTAAGAGGATACTCGTAATTGTAATTCCCTTCTGCCTTGTTTACAGAAAGGCAGCAGCGCTTATTTTATTGTTAGCAACAGTAATTCACACATTTCCTTCTTCATAAACTAAGTGCTTCTACATATTTCCATGAGAATCATACGTGAAAACAGCAGATTGCCTGAGGAAAGTCAGGCGTATTTGTCAAATCCGGAGTGAAATTGCAACAAATGGCTCATTGTCAGCATCCGAACGCCGGATATAAACACAGATTCACGGGTTTTTATAATGAAATGCTGATGAGCCGGTAGCTGAATTTTATTTGTGCGTCATTAGGTTAAGGCTTTTATGCGCAGGAAAAAAGTCAATAAAATTTTATCTGTATTACTGCTGCTGCTGGTTGTGGTAGTGATTACCATCCTGTTTATCTCTGTCAGGCAGAGTGAAAAGTTGCGTGCAAACACAAGGGCGATTGATCACACATCGGCTGTAATAAATCTTGTAGTGGATATTGAACGAAGTGCCTATGACTATCTGCTGGCAACCCGTGATTATGTCAATTCACGGGGAGCGGAGAATAACCGGCTTATGCAGGAGAACGAGAACCGGCTGACCGGTTTCCAGGCCCAGTTGAAAGAAATGGATAAAGAGAGGATTCATCAACCCATTACAATCGATTCACTCAATCTGGCTATAAATCAGTTATTACAAAAAGCCGGGCCAGTTGAGCGCATGCTGTCTGACCCTGATTCCAACAAAAAGACAGACGCCCTTTCGGCTATAAGAGCAGGAATGCGTTCATCAATCTATCAGATCACTCATTATAGTGGGATATTGAAAAACCTGGAGTACCATGAACAGGAACGCCAACAGCGGGCCGGCGAGAATTTTCTGTATCAATCCAAACTGGTTTTATATGCTGTACTTGCCGTTGTTTTGTTACTGATGATTTTCCTTGTTTTTCAGATCAGAAAAGAGATCTCGCTGCAGTCGGACAATGAGCAGAAGTTTATCACCTTACTGGAAGCTGCTCCGGATGCTACAATTATTTCAGATAGTAAAGGTATAATTACCCTGGCCAACCGGCAGGCAGAGAAACTGTTTGGTTACACGGTTAAGGAGCTGACAGGATTGAGCGTTGAAGTACTGATTCCTGAAAAAATGCGGGAACGTCATGTGGGGAAACGCAACGGGTTTTTCGGGCAAACCCAGGCAAGAAGTATGGGAGCGGGAACAGAAATGATTGCTCTTCGTAAAGACGGCACAGAGGTGCCTGTGGAGATCAGCTTGTCGCCGATAGAAACGAAGGAAGGAAAATTTATCGCAGCGGCCATCCGTGATATTACAGAAAGGAAGAATGCGGAAGCAGAACTACTCCATTTATCAACTCAGATTAATCTGGCTACGGAAGCTCTTTATTTCACCGATGATCACCGGGTGATAAAGACCTGGAATCATGGGGCAGAAGTGCTCTACGGTTATACTTCGGCGGAAGCGGTTGGTTGCAATTCGGATGATCTGCTGAAAATAGATTTTTCTCCGGATGCATACGATTTAGCCAGAACGGCAATGACTAATCAAGGGTATTGGGCAGGCGAGGTTAAATTGAAAAATAAGAATGGAGCACTGATTCACGTACATTCTTCACTCTCGGCCATCCGGAATGAAAAAAATGAATTAACGGGGTACTTGTCGGTCAGTTTTGATATATCAGAAGAAATGAAGCTTCGCAATGAAGTCAATTATCTCGCAAACATTACAAAGTACATGTCAGAGGCGGTTATGTCCGGTAAACCGGGTAGCCGGAAATTACTGACCTGGAATAACGGTTCGGTGCAGTTATTTGGGTATTCAAAGGAAGAGGCCATCGGTAAAACGATCGTCGAACTTGGTATTGCCCATTATACACCTGATCAAATGCTGGAAGTGGAAACTGCCCTTTTCTCAACAGGTACCTGGAAGGGTGAACACGTATTTATAAAGAAAGATGGTTCTGTTTTTTCCGGGGCAGTCTCCGCCTCAATTTTCATGGATCATATGGATGAGCCTTCCTTTATTTTCATCGTAAAGGATGTGTCTGCTGAGAAAAAGCTGGCAGAAGCGCTCAGGAAAAACAATGAGGTACTGGAGGAGGAAGTGCAGATACGGACGATGGAGATCGCCCGAAGTGAAAAGCAGTATCGGTATCTTTTTGAAAGCAATCCGATGCCGATGTGGGTATTTGACCTGGATGATTTCAGGTTCCTGGATGTGAATGAAATGGCCATTCAGAAGTATGGGTATAGCCGGGAAGAATTCATGTCAATGACGTTGACCGATATCCGGCCTGAAGCGGATCGGGATAAGTTCAGGCATTTTGATCACGCGTGGCGCATGAGTACCCAGGATACCAACCGGGGTGTCTGGAGGCATTGTAAAAAGGGTGGGGAGATTATTGATGTGGAAGTGATCGCCCATTCTACCATCTATCAGAATAAGAAAGCGAGATTAGTGCTGCTGAATGATGTCACCAACCGGCTTAAAACAGAAAGAGAACTGGTATCCAGCGAAAAAAAATTCAGGGCCCTGATTGAAAACAGCAGTGATATTATTGCACTGGTCGATGCGGATAGTAATATGACATACCGTAGTCCTTCCGCCATCCGGATTACCGGTTGGTCAGATGAGGATATGAAAAAAATGAGTTTTATTGAGGAGCTGGTTCATCCGGAAGACAGGGCCCGGATCGGGGAGCTGATCCGGGGTCTTTTGCTGAACCCCGGTTCGCCGGTGGTGGTTTATTTCCGTTGTCTTCATAAGAATGGTTCCTATATTGACCTGGAAGGAGTACTGATCAACCTGTTGCACAGGGATTTTATCCGCTCACTGGTGTTTAATCTGCGGGATGTGACTGAACAGCGAAGGGCTGACCAGTTACTCGTGGCCCGTGAAAAACGTTTCCGTTCGCTGATTGAAAATAGTTTTGATATTATTTTACTGCTGGATGAACAGTTTAAAGTGACTTACCGGAGTCCTTCCGCCGTTCGTATTTCCGGTCGTACCGATCACCAGGTGCTGGGGATAGATCCGCGTGATTTCATTCATCCGGATGATCTGCCACAGATCAACCAGGGTATCAAACGGTTGTTGATTTCCCCCGGCAGTTCAGAACATGCCCTTTTCCGGTATCTCAATACGACCGGAGAATACCTGTGGATGGAAGGCTATGCCACCAATCTCTTGCAGGATGAGAATGTAAAATCGGTGGTCTTCAATTACCGGGATGTGAGTGCCCGTATAGAAGCAGAGGAAAGGCTGGCCAGCCGTGAAAAACATTTCCGCTCCCTGATTGAGAACAGTATGGATGTGATTGTCGTGCTGGATGAATCCTTAACCATGGTTTACCGGAGCCCCTCTGCGCTGAAGGTTACCGGACTTGCTGATGAGATGACCATCGGAAGAGACGGACGAATGTATATACATCCGGAGGATCTGGGTTCCGTTACGATCCTGTTGAAGGAATTGGCCAGTCTTCCGGGTAAATCAATGAATCTTTTATTTCGCTACCAGTGCGGGGATGGCCAGTATATCTGGGTCGAAGGAAGTGCCACCAATCTCTTACAGGAGGATAATATCAGGGGCCTGGTGTTTAATCTCCGGGATGTAACCGGGCGTTTGTTGCAGGAGGAAAAAATCAGGGCCAGTGAAGAACGTTACAGGGAAACCCTGGATAATATGATTGAGGGCGTGCAGATTATCGGATTTGACTGGAAATATAAGTATGTGAATAAGGCCCTGGCCAGACAAACACATATGACGAAGGATCATTTGATCGGGGCTACTATGACAGAACGTTTTCCGGGTATTGAACATACTGAAGTATACGGATTAATCAACCGGTGTTTTTTGGAAAGAGTTCCTTTTCAGATGGAGAACCGGTTCGCTTTACCTGATGGAGACGAACTTTGGACAGAACTGAGTATTCAGCCTGTTCCTGAAGGTGTTTTTATTCTGAGCATGGATATAACGGATAAAGTGAAAGCATCGGCCGCTTTAAAAGAGGAACAGAAAAAATTAGCTGCAATCGCTGATTCCTCACCTGGCTTGATTTATTCATTCCAGCTGAAACCGGATGGAACGATGAGTTTTCCCTATGCGAGTAATGCGATGGAGGATATGTTTGGTTATGGACATGAA
>CAZLRY010000037.1:0-10174 GCA_964561675.1 uncultured Chitinophaga sp. | reverse complement strand
GTTTTACTTATGTCAGTAACGAAGTGACCCGCCTTACCGGTAAGACGCCTGAGGAGGTCATGGCAGACCCTTTCTTGTTGTATAGTGGCATTCATCCGGCAGACCTGCCCCTGGTTTCGCTGGCAGAAGAAAGATCATTTGAGCAGCGGACAGTATTTAATGAAGAAGTCCGTTTCCGGACTGTCAGTGGGGAGATCAGGTGGCTCAATATTATTTCCACGCCACGTATAACCGCTCAGGGCGATTTTGTATGGGATGGTTTTCATGTGGACATAACAGAAAGAAAGCAAGCTGAGACTGCCATCCGGGAAAGCGAGGAAAGATACCGTACCCTGGTGGAACAGGCTTTTGACGGTATCTTGTTTTATGATAACAACGGACAAATACTGGAGTGTAATAACAGCGGTGCCATTACGATGGGATACAGCCGGGAAGAAATGCTGGAGATGAATCTCACAGATCTTTTTTTCCCGGATGACCTCGAACTGCGACCATTGAATATACCGCAGGTTGCGGATGGCCAACAGGTCTTTGATTTCAGAACCATGCGGAAAAAAGACGGAACAGCAGTCGAAGTGGAATGGGTTACCCGTCTGCTGCCGGATGGACGGATGCTGGGGGTAGGCCGGGATATTACCCAGCAGCTGAAAGCACTATCGCAACAAAATCTATTGTCCGCTATCGTAAATTCCTCTGATGATGCGATCATCAGTACCAATCTCAATAATGTAATCAGCAGCTGGAACCTTGGTGCAGAGCAGATGTATGGTTATACCGCAGCGGAAATGAAAGGCCTTTCAGTTGACAGGCTTGTTCCGCCGGATACCGCAGCGGCTGAATCGGAAATACTGGAGAAAATAAAATCCGGAGTAACCGTAATACACTACGAATCTGTACATGAAAGAAAGGATGGGAAACTGATCTTTGTCTCCATCTCTACTTCAGCTTTGCTGGACTCCAAAGGGAATATTACCGGCAGTTCGAAAATTATCAGGGATATCACCCGGCAGAAAGAGGATGAAAACCGGATCAGGCTCTCCAATGAACGATATGAAGCGGTAGCCAAAGCCACGAGTGATGCCATTTGGGATTTTGACTATCAAACCAATAAAACCTTCATTGCGGGTACTGGTTACCGTGATCTGTTCGGGTATCCGCTCGTAAACATTTTCAGTGAACCCGGATTCTGGGAAGACCGGATCCATCCGGAAGATAAAGAGCGGGTGTTAAAGACCATGGATGATGTCAAACTGGATAAATCCGTAAGTC
This sequence comes from uncultured Chitinophaga sp., assembly GCA_964561675.1. Classification (GTDB taxonomy): domain Bacteria; phylum Bacteroidota; class Bacteroidia; order Chitinophagales; family Chitinophagaceae; genus JJ008. The sequence goes on along the minus strand of CAZLRY010000037.1, from coordinate 8,905 downwards.
AGTCCAGTATGGAGTACCGGTTCCGCCGGGCCGATGGCAGTTGGGCCTATCTCAATGACCGCTTCTTTATTATCAGGGATAAGGAAGGCAGGTCGTTGCGCTTACTGGGTGCCAAACAGGATATCACCAAACGGAAAGAAGCGGAGCAGGAACTGATGCAGAGCGCTGCTGAAAAACAACTCCTCTATGACCGGCTTGCTGTCATCCTGAATACGCTGCCGGCCAGTGTGGCCCTGCTCGACCCGAAAGGGGTAATGGTGGAAGTGAATGATGCCTGGAAACTGTTCGCCGATGTCAATGGATTTTCCGGTGCCAATTATGGAGTGGGTACCAGTTACTTCACCATCTCCTCACATTCCTTTGGGGACAATGAACAGATAGGGAATGATATTTCCGCCGGGGTACAAGAAGTGCTGAATGGCGCTGTTCAGCAATTCGAATATGAATATTCCTGGCACCTGCCCAAAATGAACCGGTGGTTCAGAATGGTGGTGACCCCGCTAAAGGGCCGCGAATTTAACGGGGTGGTGGTAATGCATATAGATATTTCAGAAATCAGGCGGCTCGAACTGGAACGGATTGAAAGCAAAATTGAAGAACAGAAGAAAGTGACGGAAGCGATGCTGAAAGGGCAGGAGAAGGAAAGAAATGCCATCGGCATCGAACTGCACGACAATGTGAACCAGATTCTGGTAGGTACGAAAGTGTTGCTCTCTGTTGTCCGTGATTTTCCGGAAAAAACAAGCGAACTGATTCCTTCCTGTATTGATAATATCAGCCTCGCGGTACAGGAAAACCGGAAAATCGCCCATGAACTGGTAACCCCGAACCTCTCGGATGAGAATCTCCTGCAACAGATTACCCGCCTGACACAGACCATGCTGAAAAATGCAGGAATTGGATCCTATATCAATCATGAAAGCCTGAATGAACGATTGCTGACGGATGAAATGAAACTGGCCTTATACCGGGTGGCCCAGGAGCAATGCACCAATATTATAAAGTATGCGGGTGCGGAACAGGTGGTGATATCACTGGCCACCAAGAAAAATTACTTCTATATGCGCATCGCTGATGATGGACATGGCACTGATCCTAAAAAAGTGACACATGGTATCGGGTTAAAGAATATTTCAAGCCGGTTGAGTGTATTCAGCGGAACGATCAGTATTGACACCGCACCGGGACAGGGATTTGCCCTGGAAATTGAAATCCCCCTGCAGGCAGAAAAAGCAGCAACGCCGGCTGTCTGATTTTCAGTCAGATTAGTAATTTGTCTTATCTGAAAGCCTTGTTTAGGCAAGTAAAACAGTTACCTTTACCTGCTAAACAGGTAAGTCGTGAGCAGTTCAATTTGTATCCGTATTCTCCCCTTATTATTTTGGGCGTTTGTATGGTTATTTCAGCAAAATCCGGCTTCCGGACAATTATGTACCGGTAGTTTAGGGGACCCGGTGGTACATATCGACTTTGGTTCACCCTCAAACCCTTCAACCGGCTTTTCTGCACCGGGTTATACCTATTCCAACTCCTCCTGTCCGAACGACGGTTTTTATACGATTACCGGTTTTAGTACCGGCTGTTTTGGCGGTGCCTGGCATACAGTGGCTGCTGATCACACAGGTGGAGGAAATTATATGCTGGTCAATGCTTCTTTTCAACCAGGCGATTTTTTTGTAAAAACGGTCAGTAATCTTTGTCCGAATACCACTTACGAATTTTCGGCATGGATCATGAACGTACTGATATCCCCAACGGGAATCAAGCCGGATATTACGTTCCGGATAGAAACACCCGCAGGTACAATTCTGAATCAATACAGTACGGGTGGCATTAGTGTCACCTCATCTCCCCGCTGGGAACAGTATGGTTTTTATTTTACGACCACCGCCGGCAATACCGATGTGGTGATCCGGATGACCAACAATGCACCGGGTGGTCAGGGCAATGACCTGGCCCTGGATGATATTATGTTCCGGCCCTGCGGCCCTGTGGTGACTTCGGAGATACAGGGAGTCAGCCTGCCGGTTAATGTTTGCGTATATGATCAGCAGCCCTACACCTTTACAGGATCTCTTTCTCCAGGCTTTGTGAATCCGGTTTATCAATGGCAGTTTTCTGCTGACTCTGGCAGAACCTGGACCGATATCCCGGGAGCCAACGGACTCACCTATACCCGGCCTCCATCGGCTGAAGGACGATTCAGGTACCGGCTTTCAGTAGCTGAAAGTGGAAATGCAGGCATCCCTTCGTGCCGGATCGCTTCGGAGCAACTGGAAGTGATCATTCATCCACGCCCCGAGGTCAGTGCCGGACCGGATAAAATACGTGTTACCGGGTATAGTGATACCCGGCTTTCCGGAGTAGTTTCGGGTGATAATGTTACGTACCGGTGGACACCCCCTGATTTTTTAAGCGCCGATAATGAATTACAACCGCTGGTTACTGCCATTAATGATATGCAATACCGTCTTTCTGCCGTGTCAGGTGCCGGTTGCATCAATGAAGATGAAGTGCTGGTGAAAGTAGTGGCCGGTGTATTTGTGCCTTCGGCATTTACACCGAATAACGACGGAAAGAATGATCGCTGGACGATCCCGTTTCTTGACCCATCCTGGGGGGCTAAGGTGATGGTCTTTGACCGTACAGGACAACTGGTTTACCAGGCAAGAGGAGTCGTTGTAGACTGGGATGGTAAATTCAAAGGGCTTCCCCTGGATACCGGTAGTTTTGTCTATTATATTCAGTTTGCGGATGGTAAGCCTGATCTGAAAGGCACGCTGACCCTGATCCGCTGATCCGTTTATACCACATGTTTTTAAAAAAAATGCGCATGAAAAATTTCGCGACAAGCACAATTTCTGTTGCCCTCTTTTTAATGAGCAGTTTTTTATATGCCCAGGATGCCGCCGATTATGTGAAGGAAGGATTAAAGCTCAAGAGTGAGCGTAAGAGCAGAGAGGCGATGGAGCAGTTTAAAAAAGCCCTGTTGGTAAAACCGGATCATACAGAAGCATTATATGAAATGGGCTGGTGCCAGAATGACCTGAAGGACCATAACGGGGCGTTGGCCAGTTTACGGAAAGTCAGGAATAGCTGGTCTCAGATAGCCAAAGTTCATTTTGAATTGGGGTATGCATTTTTGAAAACCAATCAGATTGATTCGGCCCGGGCTTCGTTTGGGAAGTGTATCGCAATCAGTCCGGTATACAGCGGAGCTTACCTGCATCTGGGAAATATTGCGTATGATAATAATGATAACAGCACGGCGTTGTCTTATTTCAAAAAATATGAAGAAAACGTAAAAAAACCTTCAGAAGATTATCTCTACTGGTACAGGAAAGGCTTTGTTCAGAATGCACTGAAACTGTACGATTCAGCAAAAAATCTCATTGCTGAAATCACTGGAATGGAGAAAGAATTATACCAACACCTATCTGGAACTGGGATTTGCAGCCTCCCGGTTAAAGCTGGCAGAAGAAGCCATTGATTATTATAATTCGGCTATTCAACTTGATCCGAAAAGCCATATCCCGTATAACGGAATCGGAGAAGTTTACCGGGATGTAAAGAAGGACATGGATCAAGCCATGTCATGGTACCGGAAAACACTGGCATTAAATGAAAACGAGCGGAAAGCAAATTTCGGGATGGGCTATTGCCTGAACTCGAAGAAGCTTTACACGGATGCCATTACCTATCTCCGGAGAGCCATTGCTTCAGAATCCACTTATACAGCAGCCTATGTGGAATTGGGGTACAGTTTATTCAAAACAAAAAATTACACGGAAGCCCGTTCCAATCTGCTTAAAGCAATCGAATTAAATCCCCAAAATGAGAATGCTCACTATTACCTGATTACCATGTATGTGGAGCAAAAGGATAAAGTAAGTGCACAGAAATGGCTGAATGCCCTTCGTGCATTGAATTCAAGACATGTGGCTGAATTGGAGCCGAAAGTCAGTGCCCTGTAATCACTAATCGGCTGTTCATTTATAGGCTTACAGCAAACAGCTGTTAAATGCCTGTTCTCACTTGTTTATTCAACCGGTTTATCCGGATCTCTCTTATTAATTTCACGATGCAATTGTGAATCCCTAATCCCTATTACCCAATACCCAATTCCTTTTTGGCGATAAATCCGCCCAGTTAAAAATGTGAACTGCACAGGCAGTTTGGTATGCAATGAGCCTCCCTGGTTTTCTAACCGGGGATCTTTTTTTATCACTTGTCAAGCCCGGGACTTCAGTTAACAACCGGAAGCCTCCGCAAACCAAACGGGGCAGAATGATAAAAAGCAGGTGAATATTTTAGCAGGGTAATTATCCAATATTCACTTAAAAATCAACACCAAATGAAAATGAAATTCATGGCGCTGTGCCTGATGGCCGGCCTGTTCGTACTCCCTTCCTGTAAGAAAGACAAAGAAACCACGAATGAACCGCCTCCGGTAGTGGCCAACCCCACTGTCCAGGCAATCAGTCCTTCCGCCGGACCCAAAAACACGCTGGTCGCTCTCAGCGGTACCAATTTCGGAACAAACAGCTCCGTTTTGAAAGTGTATTTTAATAATGTACAGGCCAGTATTCAATCAGTGAGTGATACCCTCATTACTGCCCTCGTTCCGGTAAATGCGGGTACCGGTACTGTAAAACTGGAAAAGAACAGCACATCGGTTAATGGACCCGCTTTTGAGTACTACGTAACCAACAGGGTCATCACTTTTGCCGGCAGCACCCAGGGCTTTACAGAAGGCAATGTGGCTTCAGCCCGGTTTAATATCGTGAGCGGAGTGGTAAAAGATGCCGCTGGAAATTTATTCGTTTGTGACCGCGACAATCACCGGATCCGTAAGATTACTCCACAAGGAGTAGTAAGCACTTTAGCCGGTGGTACGATGGGTTATGCGGATGGTACCGGTTCGGCGGCCCGCTTTAATCAACCGTATAGCATTACCATTGATGGAGCTGGTAATCTGTATGTAGGAGACCGGATCAATCATTCCATCCGGAAAATAACTGCGGCCGGCGTAGTGACCACTTTGGCTGGAAACGGTACAGCCGGTGATGCAACAGGTACCGGTAGTGCCGCCCGGTTTAATGAGCCGATTGGTATTGTTTCGGACCCGTCTGGTAATTTATATGTAGCTGATTATATCAATTCGAAAATCAAGAAAGTAACGTCAGCCGGGGTGGTAACCACTTATCAGAATATCCTGGCATTTGGCCTGGCACTGGATGCTGCTGGTAATTTATATGGAACCGGCTACTATAATCATTTTATCTACAAGTTTAGTCCGACGGGTGCATACAGCGTGGTCGCAGGATCCAATGGTAATGCCGGTATAACAGATGGCACGGGAACGGCAGCCCGGTTCAATTATCCGTCAGGCATCACCGTGGATGGGAATGGCAATCTGTACGTATGTGATGCACAAAATCACCGGATCCGTAAGATCACGCCGGCAGGGGTCGTTACTTCATTGGCAGGGAATGACCCGGGCGTGATGGATGGTATCGGCAGCGGAGCCTCTTTTGATACGCCACTTGGTATTTGCGGAGACTTTGCTAACAATGCTGTTTATATCGCGGACTTTAATAACAGCCGTATCCGTAAACTGATTGTTGACTAAAATTTGAAATATGAATAAAACAGAATGGTGGCCCAAAGAGGGTAAACTGAAAAAAGGCCTGATCATACTGGGCATCGTAATCGTTGCCTCGTTATTAATGACACTGATAGAAGAAAAAGGGGTGACTTTTACCAAACGTATGCCGTTTGTGATTGCGCTGGCCTGCCTGGCTGTCTGGTTCTACCAGCCCGCCAAAAAAGAAAAAGTATAAGCAGGATTTCAGGAACTGCCGGTTAACCATAAGCAAACCGTTCACCTTTTCCGATAACCACTACCCGAACCGTATCCCCGCTTTTGCGGGGGTACGGTTTTTTTGTTGATAAGCGAAGCTGTTTAACTGATAACTGCATGATTCTGGTTGAAGTCTGCCTGTTATTCACATTCCAGGAAAAAATCCGGAAAAACTGTTCCCGGGATAACCGGTTAGTTACCCTATTTTTAAAGGCATACCATAACCAAGTTACCTCATATGAAAAGAGTTTCTTTTCTCCTTATTCTTTATACGCTGGCCCTTTTACAGCCCGCTTTGGCACAGACCTGCGACTGCCCTGAGTTTCTCCCGCTAAAAGCAAAATGGGAAGCTGAGGGGGGTGACAGTAAAGGGTATTACAGTCAGTTACGTGCTTCTGCCAACAAATTTTGTGTGGCCAAAAGTTATGAGTGGCAGGCCTATGATTACATGGAAGCAAGTATATACGACAGCTCAGATTTTTTTTACAGGGAAGCGGAAAGGTTGTTTAAACAAACCGGATGCAGCGATAGTGTCCTGGTTCGAACCTATAAATTCTGGGCCCAGTTGTATTTTATCCAGTCAGATTTCGGCAAAGCACAGGAGTACAGTTTCAAATTACTGAAGGCGGCTGAGTTATCCGGCAATCCGGAAGAAATCGGGAACTGTTATACCATGATTGCGCATATGTTTAATCAAACCGGACAGGCGGAGAAGGGGGTGGTTTATTCCAGAAAAGCCATACCCTACATCAAACTGCTTATGAACCCGGTTAAAAAATCAGACCTGCTCTATAAGCTGTCAAAGCGTTATTTATGGTATTACCAGGATACCAAAGCAAAGGGGAGTCTGGATACCTCTGAAATGTTTAGCTATCAGCAATTGGAAGTGGCCCGGTCGATCAACCGGAGAAGTGCAATTGCAGCAGCATTCAACAATTTCCAGGGTGTTGCCTGGGAAAGAGGGGATCTGAAAAAAGCGCTCGTATACCTCGACAGCTCATTTAAATACACGGATCTGGATAAAAGTGATATGGCCGGCACCAATTATTTTGACAAGGCCGATATCTATATCGAACTGAAGGATTATGTCAATGCGGCCCGGATGGCCGATTCAGCGCTGTATTACCGGATAAAGGATAAGAACCCGGCTTATCTGGCGGAGTCCTACGAACTCATTGCCCGTATCGGTCTGGAGACCGGTGATTATAAAAAGGCCTATGACTACAAGGAAAAGGCATTAGCTATTACAGACAGTATCCGGAATGTAAAGAAGATAAAAGAAGTAGCTGAACTGGAGAAAAAATACAGCCAGGAGAAAAATGAAAACAAGATTAAAGACCTGGCCCGGCAGAAGCAGGTTTATCTCTTACTGGCGATTGCCGGCTTACTGGGGCTTGCCGTTCTTGGATTTTTTATCCGCCAGCAATCACTAAAAAACAAGCAGAAGATTCTGGAGACAGAGCAGCGCCTGAACCGGGCCCGGATGAATCCGCATTTCTTTTTTAATGCGCTGACTTCACTTCAGCTGCATGCCCTCGAGGAAAATGATGGTAAAACACTGGCTGGTAATATTTCCAAATTCTCCCATATCATGCGGGAGACGCTGGAAAGCACGTATAAGGAATACGTGACCATTGCCCAGGAAAAGGATTTCCTGGAAGAATACATGGAACTACAGTCCATCCGTATACCTGGTCAGTTCCGGTTTGCGGTCACTTATGCGTCGACTATTGAACCGGAGGATACGATCATTCCTTCCATGATCCTGCAGCCCTTTGTGGAAAATAGTATAGAGCATGGCTTTGCCGGTATTGACTATACCGGACAGGTGGATATCCATTTCGATCAGGCCCCCGGCGAATTGCTCGTCCGGATTTCGGATAACGGGAAAGGATTACTGACCGGACCCAAAGAGAATAACGAACATATCTCCCGGGCCAGTCAGATTATTAAGGATCGTATTTACCTGTTAAATGTTAAGCTCCGGACAAAAGCCTCTTTTTCCATCGACAATAATGCGCAAGAAAAAGGAGTAACCGTTTTGATCCGGTTACCCCTGTTATATAAAGATCAGGTTCGGTAAATCTATTTCAGTTTGTCGCAGCCGATCTCTTTTTTTCCTCCATAGCTGTTGAATTTTATTTTGGAGTCATAGTTCCCGTTGCCGGCATAGTCCTGGCGGAAGGTGAATTCCTGGTAATAACACTTGCCATCCGGACTCTTGATGGTACAAACGGCGCTGAGGTAACGATACATGATCACACTGGTCAGACTGTTCTTTTCGATATTCCAGGAGGATGAAGTGATGATGGCTTTCAGAAACTTGTCATTCCATCCCTCATTATTAGCCGCGGCTACCATTTGTTGTTCAATGGCCGCATTATTCATGCCTGCTTTTGGCAACTTACGTCCGGCCATCAGTTCGTCGTGCAGTTTGGTCGCCTGCGTTTTAATGGCCGTGGTTCCTTCATTCAGATCGAGTTTCACACTGCTTTTAATATTGTTGATAATACTGGTTGGAAAATGCAACTCACAGCTGATGGTATGACTGATATCTCCACTACGTACCAGGTCATCCAGGAAGTAGGAATAGGTCCAGTTTTCATCCGCCAGGTAAGGGGCATAATTTGCAGACAGCCATTTCGCATCCGGCAGCAGGGCAAACTGCAGGTACGATTTATTCTGTACACTCAGCGGAACTATAATATTGGATAAATCCCCGCCCCACACCGCGGTACCACCATCTATCCGGATAATGATTCGAAGGTTTTCATTCCCTTTCATCAGCTGATTGACATTATTGCCCAGGTAAACGGTACCAAAGATGGCTTCCCCGGTCTTGTAATCATTTTTTATAGCACCTGCCATCTCTTTTTCCTTGCCGATCAAGAGGGGCTGACTGCTCCAGACGATCTGATTCACATGTTCTTTATGAAAATCGCTGGTGTAAAATTTGGCGGCTTCCGCATCCGCATTGCCCAGCAGTTTTTTTACTTCGGCCAGTTTTTGCGTAAAGTCCGGGTGATTGGGTGAAAGGATCAG
>CAZLRY010000036.1:0-16113 GCA_964561675.1 uncultured Chitinophaga sp. | reverse complement strand
TGGAACAGGATATCGCTATTACCAATATTTCGCTGGACCTGATCGGGCAGGCGCGGAGTTTTTATCAGTATGCGGCGGAACTGACGGGTAATGGCGCAACGGAGGATTCGCTGGCATACCTGCGGACCGAACGGGAATTTAAAAATGTACTGCTGACGGAACAACCCAATGGCGATTGGGCCCAGACGATATTGCGACAGTTTTTCTTCAGTACTTACCAGTTTTATTTATACCAGGCATTAGTCAATCAACCCGATACCCGTATTGCCGCGATTGCGGAGAAGTCATTGAAAGAAGTAAGTTACCATCTGCGCTGGAGCAGTGAATGGGTGATCCGCCTGGGCGATGGCACGGAAGAAAGTAACCGCCGGCTGCACAAAGCGCTGGAAGCACTCTGGTGTTATACCGGTGAATTATTTATGCCGGCTGAATTTGAAGCAGGAATTGACCTTGTTGGGCTGAAAAACGACTGGAGTACCAAAGTAAAGACCATACTCGAAGAAGCCACGCTGGCTGTTCCGGATAATGTATTTATGCATAGCGGGGGTAAGACAGGCAATCATACCGAGCAAATGGGTTTTATATTGACAGAACTTCAATATATGCAGCGGGCCTACCCAGACAGTGAATGGTAAAGTGCAAATGAATACAATGACTCCCGATACTCAAAAGACCTGGTCTTATCTTGAAGAAATCAAAGACCCCGAAATTCCGGTACTCAGTATCGTGGACCTGGGTATTGTACGGGAAGTAGCTATCGATGATGAAGCTGTCACCGTAACCATCACCCCCACCTATACCGGTTGCCCGGCCATGGATATGATTGCGGCTTCGATTAAAATGGAACTGATGGCCCGCGGATTTGCCGAAGTGCTGGTAAAGTTCGTGATCAGTCCGGCCTGGACCACTGACTGGATGACGGAAAAAGGGAAATTGCAATTAAAGGAGTACGGCATTGCACCACCCAATCCCCGGCAACAGGTTTGTAACGATAAATTATTCGCACCGGATGAAGCCGTTCAATGTCCGCATTGCGAAAGCTGGCATACCCGCCGCATCAGTGAGTTTGGCAGTACAGCCTGCAAAGCCCTTTACCAATGTGAGGATTGCAAAGAACCCTTTGATTATTTTAAATGCCACTAATCATTCGGGCATAATTTCTTTCTGTCGCTGAATGAACTCACAAAATTGATCGCATCCTGGTCCTGCCGGACATATATACCATATTCAGTGATCTTTAAGGCCGTTTGCGCCACCCCTTCTTTGTAGCCCATATTGACCGGAGCAATCGTAAATGAGGAATTACAGTTATTCACGGCACCGGTGATATAAATGGTTTTTTTCTGGCTGCCTCCGCCCCATTGGTCCACTTTATAAACCGGCGTCTGGCAGTACATCATCTTATAAGTGGCTTTGTTGTTATAGACCGCTGTTATGACCTGTTGTAAGGTTTGTTCCTGTTGAGGCTGAAGACGGACTGTACTGCCTTCCACAAAATAACCGGGATGAAGGAGCTGCAGCAACACGGCCCTGAACTTTTCCGGATTGCCGTTCCGCAAAATATCATGCAGGTATTTGACCATTTCCTCTGCATTTTTAAACTCCGGCAGCGAAACGGACGGAAGAGCTGCTGCTTCCTGTTTTGCCTTTTGTTCTGCAAACGTGAAGAACAGGGTTTTCTTTTCCAGGTCGTTTACCTGTTCCATGGTATACTTCTGTGAACCGGTGATTTTTTCCTCTCGTGCATCCTGACTTTTTACTGATATAAAGTTCTTCCACTTGTCCTTTGGAGAATCACGGTACAAGCGGATATTCCAGATCGTTTCCATGGTCTGTACTTCGGTATTGGAATAGATAAAATCAAAGCTTTGTTTCATTTTAAATGAAACCGAATTAGGCGTATGCCAGGTCCAGTCGGGATTTTCTGCCAGTACGGGATCGCCATGCAGTTTTACAATTTTCCGGAAATAATAACCATAGAATTTAGGCCAGTCTGTTCCCAGGAAATCCATAATTTCTTTATTGGTGGGGTTGGGTATTCCCAGATACTGATTACTCAGGGTCCGGAATTTCCAGTAGGTGTACTTGCCCGCGCCGGTATATTGGTATACCACATCACCGGTTACCACCAGGTCAATCCCTGCGTAATCACTTGTACGGATCACTTCCACACCCCGAACCCATTCCCAGTTCCCCGCATCGCTGTTCCATTGCCGGGTGCCGGTAGTTTTGGTAAACTTGATTTGTTTGGTGCCTGCATTCGTGATCTGCTTCCGGATCTCAGCTTCTGAAGGCTGAGCGACGGCAAACAAAGGCAACAGGAAAGAAAGGACAAGGCCGAACCTGAACATAATGTAATTTTTAAGGTGTATGCGTTTAATGGCTTTGCAATTTAAGGCTTTCCTCGTTTTTCAATTATACAAGACCGTGTGGCGGAATCCATATAATTCATAAACGCCTGTGATTGGATCCCTTTTTTCATATCATTTTCAAGGGTAATAAATTCAGCATACGAATAGCGCTCCCTGACTTTCTCAAATAAACACTCGCACAGGGCAGTATTGCCATTGGCCTTGGCCGCGCAGCTGTTGATAAAATTTTGTTTTACTTTATCCGGATACGCTTTACCCGGACCACAGGAAAGGAAAGGGATGGACAGCAGGAGGACTGCAGTGAGTAGTTTCATGTTTAATGGTTTGGTGCCATTAAGATAAAGAAATCTGTCACATTTCCGTTCGGGCTGAAAACGGGCCCTTGGTTGAGCCGAATCTTTCCTAATTTGCTTTAAAATTCAGCTATGTCTTCCATCCTCTTTGAGCGCAAAGGACCGATTGTCTTTATCACCCTCAACCGGCCCGATAAATTCAATGCCTTCAACCGGGAAATGGCCCTGTTGCTGCAGGAAAAACTGGATGCCTGTAAGGATCCGGGTATCCGGGCCGTACTAATAACCGGTGCCGGAAAGGCATTCTGTGCTGGTCAGGATCTGGCAGAAGTAACCGATCCCAACGGGCCCGGGATGGCCAGGATACTGAGTGAACATTTTAACCCGATTGTGACCCGGATCCGTGAACTGGAGAAACCAGTGATTGCAGCGGTAAACGGGGTGGCTGCCGGTGCCGGTGCCAACCTGGCCATTTGTTGTGACATTGTTGTTGCCGCACGTTCCGCCGTATTTATACAGGCTTTTTCAAAAATCGGATTGGTGCCTGATACCGGCGGCAGCTTTTTTCTGCCCCGGCTTATCGGCTGGCAGAAAGCGTCGGCAATAATGATGTTGGGTGATAAAATAGCGGCAGAAGAAGCCGAACGGATCGGGATGATCTATAAATTTTTTGAAGACACCGGTTTTGCTGTGAGTAGTCAGCAAATCGCAGAAACCCTGGCCACTATGCCCACCCGGGCCTTGCACCTGATTAAAAAAGAACTGCAATGGTCGTCCACGCATACCTTGTATGAACAATTGCAGAATGAGGATAAACTGCAGCAACGCGCTGCACAGACTGCCGATTTTAAAGAAGGCGTGAATGCCTTCCTGGAAAAAAGAGTACCTGTATTTAAAGGAGAATAATCTATGCATACCGAAAAAGACAAAGAAGCCCTGGCTGTTGTGAATCATATGATGGAGCATGATGCATTCAGTCGCTGGCTGGGCATATCCATACTGGAGATCCGGGAAGGGTATAGCCGTATCCGTATGACGATCCGCCCGGAAATGGTAAATGGATTCGGCATCATTCACGGAGGTATCGCGTTCTCCATGGCCGACAGTGCCTTTGCCTTTGCCTGCAATAACCGCAATACCTTGTCGGTGGCACTGGACACTTCCATCAATTTCATCAAACCCGTACATATCGGGGATATACTGACGGCCGTGGCTACGGAACTGCATAACGGGAAGTCCACCGGCCTGTACCAGGTGGAGATCCGCAACCAGAAAGACCATGTGGTGGCCCTGTTCAAAGGGCTTTGTTACCGTACCGATAAAAAACTGGTGCCAGGCAACGACTGATTTTCGTTTATACATTCCTGTTGATTACCGATTAAAATATGCCCAATGTTCTACGCTTATAAAAAAATCAGGCCGGTGGCCCACAAATCCGCCTATGTGCATCCGCAGGCCGTGGTGACCGGCGATGTGATCATCGGCCGCAACTGTTATATCGGTCCGGGTGCGGCGCTTCGTGGCGACTGGGGCCGGATCATTCTTGAAGATGGCTGTAATGTGCAGGAGAACTGCACGATTCATATGTTTCCCGGTATCACGGTTATATTAAAAGAAGGCGCACATATTGGTCACGGGGCCATTATACATGGTGCACAGATCGGTAAGAATTGCCTGGTGGGAATGAACAGTGTGATCATGGACCATGTGGAACTGGGAGATGAATCTATTGTCGGGGCCCTGACCCTGATCAAAGAAGGAGAACTTATTCCACCCAGGAGTGTGGTGGTGGGCAATCCCGGAAAAGTCATCAAACCGGTAACTGATGAGATGCTGAAGTGGAAAACGGAGGGTACGGAACTTTACCAACAGTTACCGACCGACTGTTTTGAAAGTCTGAAACCCTGCAAGCCAAGACGTAAACCGACGGCGGAATCAAAGAGAGAACTGCCTGGTTATCAGAGCTGGAAAAAAAGTCAGCCGTAAAAACACGATATATAGTTGAGTAGGTTCCCAAAAAATAAATGCGATTTTACTTGCAGAATCTGCATCCGTATATTACTTTTGTCTTCTGCGAATCACAATTCCTCTAAAAAAACCCTGAAGCATTAGATCGTTATTTTTTGTGTAATCCGTCCATGTCTCCTTATTAAGACCCCCTTAACTCCATTCCTGTAGATGACCCTGAGCATTGGTCCATTTCCGTTCAAAACCATTTGAACAAGGTATTCTTATTTTTTCTACATAAAACCATGAGCATGAAAACTTTTACACAAGTAAAGGGGTTGTTAACGTTTGTCGTATTCGCACTCCTTTTTAACAAAAACGCCGCAGCACAGCCTGCCGTAACACTTAATCCCGCTTCAACACAGAATGTTACTGCCGGAGCCACAATCAATTTTACGGCTCAGCGTAACAGCAACAGTCAGAACTGGACCGGAGGGAACAGCCAGTTCACATTTACCTGGAGTTCAAGTCCGGCTGGTGTGACTTTTACCAATAACCCCAATACGGTGAATGGTACAAGCTCTTCAACGGTTGCTTCTTTCCCCACAACCGGCACATACCAGATTTCCTGCTTGGTTCAGGAAGGTGGTGGTGGTTTGAATGCCACTTCTGTTGCTACTACTGTAAATGTATCCACACCGGTGCCCGCTAATATCTGGGCTACTTCTTCCAATGGAACCCAGATCTCCGGATTTGCCGTATCCAATGGCACATACCAGAGCGGTCCCAACAATATTTTCGCACCTACCTTCCCCGGTGGTACTACTGGTGGTTCTTCAACTGCCGCCCTTGGCCGCAGTGCATTCCCCAGTCTTAACCTGGGTCATTTCTACTGGTTACCCAACACGGCAGGTAACAATGGAGTGGTTGAAATTTTTGCCGCCACTTCTACCGGTGCGAATGTCACCCGTGTAGCTTCCTTCGATGTGAATGGAGCTGGCAACAATACAAGTCTTGGTTTTGTACGTCTCGGTATGGGACCTGATGGCACCGGATGGATTCTTGCCGGTGATGGCACGACCCTGTTCCTCGCTAAGTTTATTTCAAATGGTGTAAATCCTGTTACCGTTACCATCGAAGACGCCAGTGTGAATCTCGTAGGCGGTGCGGTATCTACTTTCCAGAACGGTGATCTTTGTATCTCCGGATCAGGTACCATCTATGCACTGGCCAATGACGGCAATGGCGTAACGCAGATCTTTATCGGTGCTCCTACCGGTGCCAATACCACGCTGACCAAGCGTTGGGACCTCGTAACACCTGGTGGTGGTAATTTTTCCGGTACAGTTAACGGTGTGGCTTTTGATGTATTGGGTTCAATTTATATCTCTACCGGTGCCGGACTTTATTATATCAACCAGAACACCGCTAACGGACCTGCAGGTACAGTACAATGTTCACTGGTTGTAGCGATGACCGGTTTACAGGATCTCGCTTCTAACGTATTCCCTGCTCAATCAACCCTGCCTGTAACCCTGCTGAACTTCAGCGCGGCTTACCGGAATGGCGTTACTGTCCTGAACTGGGAAACAGAGAACGAAGTCAACTTCAGTCATTATGAAGTAGAAAGAAAAACAGAAAGCGGTGCTGATTATATCATCGTTGACAGCAAACAAGCCAATGGAAATGCCGGCCGCTCTGCCTATACATCCAGTGATAATATCAGCAGCCTGACCGATGGCGTGGTATACTATCGTCTCCGGATGGTGGATGTGGATGGTAAATTTAAATACAGCAATGTGATCATGGTGCGCAAGGAGAAGAAGACCATCACAGGTATCAGTCTCAGTCCTAACCCGGTGATCAGCACAGCTAACGCAACTGTTCGCTTTGAGGCTGCCAGCAATGCCGTAGTAAGCCTGCGTGTTATGGATATGGCCGGCCGTCAGGTACTGTCTCAACAAAACAATGTAACCGGTGGAACTAACAGCATCCAGGTCAATAACCTGAACAGGCTGCAACCCGGTCTCTATATTATTCAACTGGTGAATGGCAATGAACTGTCCTCTTTTAAATTCTCTGTGGTACAGTAATTAATTGATCAGAAAGGCAATGCTCAGGGTTTTTATACCTTGACCCCTCCTTGGTTCGTCCGGGAGGGGTTTATTTTTTATACCACTTATAAAAAATTGTTTTTGACGGCTGGGGAAATGTTGTAATTTAATGACAACAAAAACCCTGAATATGAGAATAGCTTTACCCGTTTTCACGCTGTCTTTCGTTTTTTGCAGTATGTCCCCCGTTAAGGCCCAACAAGCCGACCGCTTTGCCTGGGCCATCACAGATGCGCAGCCGGGTGGCAGCAACTGGAGTTTCCTGCGTAAACTGAACCTGGAGACCGGCGAATACAGTGCCGTACTACTGGACGGTAACAACAGCAATCTGGCTGTGTATAATGCCGGTAACAAAACACCCATTGAAACGCCACTGACCGATGCCCGTTTCGGCAACACGATCAATGCCGCATTTGGTACAGGTGTGGCAGCGATGGCTTTTGATAAAAAAACAAACCGCCTTTATTATACCCCGATGCTTTTCGATCAGCTCCGCTATATTGACCTGAAGACCATGAAGGTTTATTTTGTCATGGATAAGGGCTTTACCGGTAAGCCTGTTAAAAATGCCGATCAGGGCAATATCGTCACCCGGATGGTGATTGCAGCAGATGGATTTGGCTATGCCCTGACCAATGATGCTACCCAGCTGATCCGTTTCAGTACCGGCAAAAAATTTCTCAGCGAGGACCTCGGGGCCATTGTAGATGATCCCGCCAATAAAGGAGTGTCTATTCATAATTCCTGTACCAGTTTTGGCGGGGATATGATTGCTGATAATGAAGGCAATCTCTTTGTTATTTCTGCACGCAACCAGGTATTTAAAATCAATCCATCCAATAAGGTGGCCACTCATCTTGGCATGATCAACGGATTGCCGGAAGGCTATACCGTAAATGGCGCAGCCGTGAATGCAGAAAACCGTATCATTGTCAGCAGTGCCATGCGGACTGAAACGTTTACGGTGGACCATAAAAACTGGTCAGCCACTCCATATACAATCAGCAGCACAGCCTGGAACAGTTCTGACCTGGCCAACAGCAATCTGCTGACCAGCTCCGAAAAAAATAATAATACGGTAGATTTTGTCAGTCGTAACCCTGCTCCCAACAGCGGAGAGGGCAAAATCAGTCTCTACCCCAACCCGGTTACCAATAACCAGTTTGTGATGCAGTTCAGTCAACTCAAAGCCGGTAACTACTCAATAGAAGTAACCGATGTAATGGGCAGACGGGTGCTTCAACAGAATATGAGTATCAGCGGCGACAATCATGCACAGGTGATGAAACTGGATCCGGCTGCAGCGAGAGGGATTTATCTGATTAAAGTGATGGATGGTGGAAAGCAGGAAGTCTATTCAAGTAAGATCGTAGTGCAATAAGCGAGAAGCGAGAAGCGAGAAGGGGCCTCCTGAGGAATGATTACTGAAATATCAGCAATCTACTGCTTTAGGATTCCTTCTAGCCTCTAGCTTCTTGCTTCTAGCCTTCTTCCCCGCTTCTCGCTTACTTCAGGTATATTTGCAGTCCTGCTGTAAAGCCGGATTCACAAAAAACACCGTTTTGGAGAAGAGTAACTTTGTTGATCAGATCAGGATATTTTGCCGCAGTGGCCATGGAGGTGCTGGTAATAAGCACTTTATGCGTAATAAATTCACGGCACTCGGCGGACCCGATGGTGGGGATGGTGGCCGCGGAGCCCATATTATCCTGAGAGGCAACAGCAATCTCTGGACCTTACTCCATTTACGCTATTACAAAAACGTACTGGCCGAAGACGGCGAACGCGGCGGTGCCAACAACTGCCATGGCCGGGACGGAAAAGATATCATAATTGATGTACCTCTGGGGACGATTGCCCGGGATGAAGAATCCGGTGGCCAGGAAGTCGAGATCCTCGAAGATGGACAGGAAGTGATCTGGTTACCCGGCGGAAAAGGCGGATTGGGCAACTCCCATTTTGCCACCCCTACCAACCAGGCACCTGAACACGCACAGCCGGGACTCCCCGGTGTAGAAGGCTGGAAAGTACTGGAATTGAAGGTATTGGCTGATGTGGGACTGGTCGGTTTCCCGAATGCGGGTAAATCAACCCTGCTCTCTGTAATCACAGCTGCCAAACCCAAGATCGCCAACTACGCCTTTACCACTCTGGTACCCAACCTGGGTATGGTGGAATACCGCGACGGGAAAAGTTTCTGTATTGCCGATCTTCCCGGTATTATCGAAGGAGCCGCTGAAGGTAAAGGACTTGGGCACCGGTTCCTACGACATATTGAGCGAAACTCGGTGTTGTTGTTCCTCATTCCCGCAGACTGTGATGACCACAAAAAAGAATATGCGATCCTGGTAAATGAGTTAGAACAGTATAATCCCGAACTCCTCCATAAACAATTCATTATTGCGGTCAGTAAAAGTGATATGCTGGATGATGAACTCAAACAGGCCATTGAAAAAGAATTGCCTGCGGATGTACCCCATGTCTTTATTTCTTCTATTACCAATAAAGGATTAACCGAGCTGAAAGATATGCTCTGGAAGATCCTGAATGAACCCGTAGAATAATACCGTCTTCCGGGTATGCAAAAGGGCAACAGATTAGTCTAGCTTTAGGGCAAATAATAATTACCCATGAACAAGGCTCTGATTCTTGCAGCCATTACGTTGCTGCTCAGCTTCCCGTCGAATGCGCAAGCTGTAAAAACCCTGAAAAAAGTTATTACGTTAGAAATTACTGAAGAAGGCGGATCCAATGGCGCAGCCGTTGCCTGGCACCCCATTCAGAAAAAATACTATGCCGCCATGGCTGGCAATTCCGAATTCCCTTTGGTTGTCTTTGATGCCCAAGGCAAGAAAGTTTTTGAAGACGGTATCACCACGCAATATGATGTCCGCGGCTTATGGTACAACCCCTTCGCCAAGGCCCTGCAGGCAAATGGCTATAGCGATTATGGCTGGGGGCAATACAATTTGTTTGAAGGTGGTAAGCCCGGAGAGATCATCACTTTCCATGAGGGACAGCTGCAGCCCACCGAACAATCGGTCGGCGCTTATGATCCTGCAAAAAACCTGTTGTATTTCCTGGATGAAGACGGCAACCTGGAACAGTATAGCGTAAAGGACACGGCCTATATCAAAACCATTAATCTGCAATTGGGCGTAACTAAGAAAGACGATACCGGCTTGACCGATAATTACGACGTTATTGAAGAGTATAACAATGCCTCCATCATTTATACAGGTATCAAGGGCAGTGAAATCGGGCTGCTAAACATTGAAACCCAGGAAGTGGAATTATACGATGTTTCCAACGGCTATCTCGTCAGTAAATTAAAACTGCCGGAAGGCACTGCCACTTACGAAATGTTCAACTTCAGTTATTGCAATGGAATGTATTGGTTTTTTAATCAGGAACTGAGAACCTGGACAGGATGCAAGTAAGAAAAGCATCAAGATACAAGACACCAAGAAGCCAAAGAAATTCCAAATAACAAATCCCAAAACCTCCTTAGAAGGTTTTGGGATTTGTTTTGGTGCTTATTTGGCATCTTGGATCTTGCTTTGCCCTCTGTAGCTTTAGCGAAAGAGGGGCATCTTGGTTCTTCAAAACAAATCACCAATCATACTAATAAGTTCTTCCTATAGTGTCACAAGCCGCCTTCAGCAACGAATTTCCATCCATCGCATCTTGTCCTTTCTCCCAAAACATCACACCGGCCGCAATATCCTTGGCCAGTTTGGCTTTGCGCTTGGTGGTGTATTGTCCGTTGTAGTAGACGGTGTACGAAGGAAAAGTTGTGGTGGATACCGTGGCTGAATCGTATTGCGGATTACCGCCAGCGGCAAGAATATCTTTATAGGTTTTGATAGTGCCGCTCTGTGTCATACCCGAAGGACGGCCATAGGCCGGAATACCCAGTACCGCTTTAGCGGCCGGCATACCACGGGTAGTGAGCCAGTAATTGAGACAGACGGTAGCCAGGGTATAATCACTATGATGGCGGTAAGCCGTGCTGGTGCTGAAATCATCATAGGCCATGATATTAAAGAAATCCACGTAAGGGAAGATTTCATTTTTAATGGCATCCCGGATACCTCCCGCATATTTTCCGGCTGTAACGGCGGCGGATAAATAATAACGGGCATCCCGGTGAAGTGTATCCGATAATTCTTTCATTAATGCCGTAAACGTGACATCCGTACCATCGGAGGTACTTGGGAATTCCCAGTCCATATCAACCCCATCCAGGTTATTGGCGCGGACCACCGCCATCACGCTTTTAATAAAATTGGTACGCCCCGCGGCCGTTGCTGCCATGTTTTTAAAATTGGTCTTACCATCACCGGTGCCATCATTGATACCCAGCAGGATCTTCGCATTATTGGCCCGGGCCTTGGTGACCGTAGCCGCCAGGGTGCTGCCGGAGGTAGGTGCTGAAATGGTACCCGATCCGTTGACCCCGTAAAACGCATAGACTACCACATTGGTCATCCGGAATTTCACATCCGGAATATCCGCCAACACCCGGTAGCTGGGCATATAACCCACTACATAATAACCAAGGGAGGCCGGCGGCGTAATCACGATATAAGTGAAGGACTGCACCGTGCCTGTACAACCGGTGGCTGAACCCCCGGAATTTTTCGGCAAAGCGTACCAGTAATAAGTGGCATTGGGCGTGGCGGGTATGGTATAAGTGGTACTGGTACCCGTTACATTAGCGGCGATCAGGGTAGTGGGGACAGTCGTGGTGCCGAGGTATATGTCATAGGCACTGGCCGTACCTACGGAATTCCAACTGAGGGTGACACTGGTACTGGTAACAAAGGATCCATTGGCCGGGGCATTGCCGCTAGAACAACCTGGCACCGGATTGGGGGGCGGATTGGGCGTATTACCTTTTTTACCGCAGGAATAAACCAGGAAAAGGGCGGCCAGTATGACCGCAGCGAGTTGATTTTTTTGCATAAGCAATGATTGCCCCCCAAAATACTCGATTCAGATGAAAGTCAGGTCCCATAAAACCGAATTTCAGTAGGTTTGCCCCCTAAAATCACATGTATGAAGAAGATTTTCCTGACGATTGTACTATTTCTTTCCCTGGCCCTGAAATCCATGGCCGATGAAGGAATGTGGCTGCCACTTTTATTAGGACAGCAGGTTTATAATGATATGGTGAAAAAAGGTCTTAAACTCACCAAGGATCAGCTTTACAACATCAACAAAGCATCGCTGAAAGACGCGATTATCATCTTTGGTGGTGGCTGTACGGGCGAGATCGTAAGTGCCGAAGGACTGATTTTTACCAACCACCACTGCGGATACAATGCTATTGCTTCGGCCAGTACGATGGAACATAATTACCTCCAGAATGGTTTTTATGCCCGTAACAAAGGTGAAGAAATCCCCACCACCCTCAGTGTGCAGTTTCTCCTGCGCATTGATGATGTAACCAAAGAAGTGATGGACTCCCTGCTGGGACTCAGCGGGACAGAACGCGTGGCGAAACAAAACGCTGTACTGGCTGCCATCAATAAAAGAATGAGTGATGCCGGTCAGTTTATCGAGACCCGTGTCAGCCCGCTTTTCAAAGGCAACCAATTCCTCGCCTTCGTTTATCAGCGTTATTCCGATATCCGGCTCGTAGGCACCCCGCCCGAGAGTGTAGGTAAATTCGGTGGTGATACTGACAACTGGGAATGGCCCCGTCATACCGGCGACTTCTCCGTGTTCCGTGTTTATGCCGACGCCGATGGCAAACCCGCCAAATTTGCGGAAGGCAACAAACCCATGAAACCCAAATGGTACCTGCCCGTTTCTTTACGTCCGTTGAAAGATGGCGACTTCTCCATGATCTGGGGTTATCCCGGTGGTACCAACCGTTACGAAAGTTCATATGGTATCAAGATCGCTACAGATATCAACAACCCGACCCTGGTAAAACTCCGGGATGCAAGGTTGAAATATATGTTTGAGGAAATGAAGAAAGACCCTGCGGTGAAACTGCAGCTCGCTTCCTCCTATGCAGGCATCGCTAACTATTGGAAATTCTTTGATGGCGAAACCAAGCAGTTACTGAAATACGATGTGTTCGGGCAAAAACAGACAGCCGAAACAAAATTCAATGCCTGGGCCAAAGGAAAACCCGAATATGAAAACCTGTTTGCCGATTGGGGTAAAGCCTATGATGCCTGGAGACCTTACAGCAAGCATCGTGTGTATATTGTAGAAGGCGTGATGGGTTCCCCGCTGATCGCTTTTGCCGGTTCCCTGATGCAGGTGGAAGCGGCAATGGTAAAGACCGGTTCTTCCAAAGCCGATATCGCCAAAGCCGTGGAAGCAGCCAATAACCAGCGCACCAATTTCCTGAAAGATGAAAACAAAACTTCGGATGAAAATATACTGGCTGCCGTAACCCGTATGTTCTATGAGGATGTAGACAAACAGCAACATCCGCTTGGTTTTTATGGCACGCTGAAAAACAGTTATGGTGCGCTGAATGACGAATCGACCTATAAAAAATATGCCGCTGATGTATTCAGCAAGACCATGATCTTCGACGATGCGAAATGGGCGGCTTTTGTGGCCAATCCGGATGCCGTTACGCTGCAAAGTGACCTGGCTTTTGCCCATGCCAGTGCTTTCCTGGTGAATTATAATACCAAGTATGCGCCGTTCTCACAACAATTTAACACCAAGAATGCCGAGTTTGGCCGCTTGTACCTGAAAGGTGTTATGGAAATGGATCCCGCCAAAGCGAAGATGATGTATCCCGATGCCACCTTCACCATGCGGGTGAGCTATGGCAATGTAAAATCCTATCGTCCGCGCGATGCGGTTTTCTATGACTATGTCACAACATCAAAAGGATTACTGGAAAAATACAAGGCCGGTGATTATGAATTTGACCTCCCGGCCAATCAGATCGAGTTGCTGAAGAAAAAAGATTTCGGTCAGTACATGGATCCCACCCGCAAGGACCTGGTGATCGGATTCATCACTACCAATGATATCACTGGCGGTAACTCCGGTTCTCCCGTGATCAATGGCCGTGGTGAACTGATCGGTCTGGCCTTCGATGGCAATTATGAAGCGCTGAGCCACAAACTCGCTTTCGACAAAGACCTGAACCGCACGATCTGTGTGGATATCCGCTATGTGTTGTGGTGCATTGATAAGCTGGGCGGTGGCGCGAATATTATTAAGGAACTGAAGCTGATGAAATAGGGAGGAGTTGTAAGTTTTAAGTTATAAGTTTTAAGTATGGGCGGGTGGCTGAAAACGGTCACCCGCTTTTTTTTGAAGAAGGCCCCCTAAATCCCCCGAAGGGGGACTTTAGACACTGAAAGTTCGCAATCTCTTTCTTTCACAGAATTGCGTATCGTATCCCGCTAAGCTTAAAAGACTTTCCCTTTGTTCGGAAAGGCTTAATGGCTTTGCGGGAAACTTTACGCAAGACGATTAAATAAGATTGATCAAATAATTTGAGTCTTTAAAGTCCCCCTTCGGGGGATTTAGGGGGCTCTTCTGAATAATTTAGTAACATTGCATAACACTTTCTTGCGCCACCAACTCATCATATTAACCCTGCTTACTTTCTTGGGAAAAAGTACACTGGCCCAGTACCCTTCTTTTTCTATCGGTACCGACCTGGGGGCGATACGCAATTGGCCGAAGGGGCAGCAGTTTACCGGGCTGAATCATTCGGTTCAGCTGGATTTTCACCTGGCGGAGAAAGACGGAATACAGGTGAACTTCAGTTATTGCAGTTTTGGTAAATACAATAACGTACTCCGGGCGAAGGCCACGGATGCAGTTACCCTGCCGCAACAAATACAGTATACGAATGCCGGTAAGCTCCGATTCCGTTTATTATCGGTAGGCTGGAAGCATTACCTGCATGGCAATCCCCAACTGGAAACCGGGTGGAGTCTTTACGGCAAGGCCGGATTTGGCTTGCTGATGGGAAGGGTGGAAAATTCACATAACCGTACGATCGATACGGCCCTTTACCAGATACCCGTACGGGAAGGTACGGCCAATTTTAAACGGATGACCCTGGACCTGGCCTTGGGTTGGGAAAAACCGTTGGGTGCCGATTTTTATTTCTATACCGAAGCCCGGGTAACAGTGCCCTCACCCGGTTACCCGAGTCCGTTTTTATTAGTCAACGATAATGCGCCCTTTACGACACTGCTCTGCGGCGGACTACGGATCTTATTTTAATCAACTGTTATGAGTAACACTATCACTATACAACAGATCGAACTGTACAAGCTGTCCATTCCCCTGATCGAGCCTTTTATCACTTCTCTTGGCACCGATTATACAGCCGACAATGTGCTGATCCGGGTACTTACTAAGGAAGGGATTGTTGGTTTTGGGGAATGCAGTCCGTATATGCCCATCAATGGTGAGAGCCAGGACACCTGTATGGTCGTTGGTGAACTATTTGCCAACGCCCTGATTGGCCACAATGCCCTCGATATTGAAGGGGCGGTAAAGCTGATGGATAGCATCATCTATGCCAATGGCAGTATTAAAAGTGCGTTTGATATAGCGTTATACGATATCGCCAGTCAGCATGCCGGGGTTCCGCTTTATCAATTTATCGGCGGTAAAAATGACAAGACCATTATCACTGATTATACCGTGAGCTTAGCCGAGCCCGAGGTTATGGCGGCCCAGGCGGTAAAGATACTTTCCCAGGGCTATCCGGCGATCAAAGTGAAACTCGGTAAGGATGGAAAGAAAGACGTGGTACGTATGAAAGCAATTCGTGCCGCAGTTGGCAATGATATTCCTTTACGCATCGATGCCAACCAGGGTTGGGGTGTGGAAGAAGCCATTGAGACATTAAACGCCTTAGCTCCCCTTGATATCCAGCACTGCGAAGAGCCCATTGCCCGCTGGAATTATCTCTCTTTGCCGCGTGTAAAGAAAGAAAGTCCCATCCCCATTATGGCCGATGAATGTTGCGGCGATGACCATGATGCCGAACGCCTGATTGCACTGTGTGCCTGTGATTATTTCAATATCAAGCTCGGCAAATCCGGCGGCATTTTCAAGGCCCTTAAAATGGCCCGGATGGCTGAAGCGGCCGGATTACACCTGCAGGTCGGCGCTATGATTGAGTCACGGTTAGCCATGACTGCTTTTGCGCATTTCGCCCTCTCCTCTCCCAATATTGTTCATTTTGATTTTGATACGGCATTGATGCTGCGGGAAGACCCGGTCACCGGTGGTATCGTGTATAAAGCCAATGGTGTAGTGGAAGTACCGGAAGCGATTGGTCTGGGCGCTACAGTATCGGAAGAATGGTTGGGGAAGTGGGAGAAGGTGGTGGCAAAATAAGCCTTAGAAGAACAAATAAACAAAGTACTTTAA
>CAZLRY010000035.1:15675-16852 GCA_964561675.1 uncultured Chitinophaga sp. | reverse complement strand
TATTCAGATGCCCCCTTCTCCCATACGTAAACTGGTTCCATTCGCAGAAGCGGCAAAGAAAAAAGGAATTAAAGTTTATCACCTGAATATCGGGCAACCGGATATTGAAACGCCTCCTGCAATCCTGGATGCCGTCCGCAATGCCGACATCAAAGTACTGGAATACAGTCATAGTGCAGGAAACGAAAGCTATCGTCGTAAACTGGTGCAATATTATAAGAAAGTGGGTATCGAAATCAGTCATGATCAGATCATGATCACCACCGGTGGAAGTGAAGCCATCCTGTTTGGCTTTTTCACTTGTTTAAATCCGGGAGATGAAGTGATCATTCCCGAACCCTTTTATGCCAATTACAATGGTTTTGCCTGTGCGGCCGGAGTAAAAGTGGTCCCGATCCCCTCAAGTATTGATACGGGCTTCGCCCTGCCTCCGATCGCCGATTTTGAAAAAGTGATCACGTCAAAAACCAAAGCTATTATCATTTGCAGTCCGAATAATCCTACCGGTTATCTCTATAGCCGGGAAGAGATGGAAGCGGTAAAAGCGGTCTGTTTAAAACATAACCTTTATTTGTTCAGCGATGAAGCCTATCGCGAGTTTTGTTATGACGGCGCATACGTGAGTGCCATGCACCTGGAAGGACTGGATGCCCATGTGGTACTGATGGATACCATTTCAAAACGCTATAGTGCCTGTGGAGCCAGGCTGGGAGCTTTTGTCACAAAAAATAAAGCGGTTTATGATGCTGCCATGAAATTTGCCCAGGCACGGCTCAGTCCGCCCGGACTGGCCCAGATCATGGGTGAGGCGGCCGTCGATTTGCCCGACTCCTATTTCAATGCCCCCAAAGCAGAATACCAACGCCGGCGTGATCTGCTGGTTAGCCGGCTGAACGCCATGCCCGGTGTTTTCTGCCCGAATCCCGGCGGTGCATTTTATGCCATGGCCCGATTGCCGATTGATGACAGTGACCGGTTTTGCCAATGGCTGCTCGAGGAATTTTCCTGGAATAATCAAACCGTTATGCTGGCCCCGGCCACCGGTTTTTATGGCACACCCGGACTTGGGAAGAACGAAGTCAGACTGGCCTATGTATTAAACCTGGATGCCATAAACAGCGCTATGGATTGCCTGGAACAGGCATTAAAGGTATATCCCGGAAGAAAGGATCTTTAG
>CAZLRY010000035.1:12563-15575 GCA_964561675.1 uncultured Chitinophaga sp. | reverse complement strand
GCACAACAAACAGTAACGGGTAAAATCACCGATGCGGCTGGATTGCCGGTCGCGGGTGTATCCATCAAAGCCATAAAATCAGGTAAAATTGCATTGAGCGGCGCAGATGGTACGTTCAGTATTATTCTGCCTGAAGCCGAAGAACTTGAAATCTCTTCCATTGGCTATGTGAAACAAACGGTCAAACCCGGCAGTGGTCCTGTCATGATCAGCCTGGTACAATCTATTGAGGAGCTTGGACAGGTTGTACTGGTTGGTTCACGCAGGGCGGGCCGCGTGAAAACAGAAACCACTTCACCGGTGGATGTGATCAATGTGGCCCAGGTCAGCGGCCCAACGGCACGGATGGATCTTACTTCAATTCTGAACTACACGGCTCCTTCCTTTAACTATAATAAACAGACTGGCAGTGACGGGGCGGATCATATTGACCTGGCCACACTTCGCGGGCTCGGGCCGGATCAGACATTAGTACTGATCAACGGGAAACGCCGCCACCAAACCGCTTTTGTAGCTATGTTTGGCACAAGGGGACGTGGCAATTCAGGAACCGATTTAAATGCTATACCTGCAGGGGCTATTGACCGGGTTGAAATTTTAAGGGATGGAGCTTCGGCCCAATATGGTTCCGATGCCATTGCCGGCGTTATAAATATTATTACCAAAAAAGCGATGAACCAGGTCTCCGGTTCGCTTGGCCTCTCGGCTTATTATGATCCGAAATTCAATACAGCTTTTGAAAGCAGCCTGCACCAGGATTATGAACATGCCGGAGAATTCGACGGCAGTGCATTTAACGGGAATATCAATTTTGGCCTGCCCCTGGGAAAAAAAGGTGGATTCATCAACCTGACCTTTGAGGGTACCAAAACCGGAAAAACATTCCGTCAGGCGCTGAAAACAGCTAATTACCTCCAGGATGATGAGGCCATGTATCTGAATATATACCGCCGGGGCCATGGGGATGCGTCCCTCGAGGCTTTCGGATCATTCCTCAATCTTGAAGTGCCGGTATCGTCAAAAACGACTTTTTATGTATTTGGCGGAACCAACAGTAAGACTTCAGATGCGTTCGCATTCACCCGTAACTGGTCCGCCCGTCCGGATCGTTTTCCCACCAATGCCAATGGCGACCTGATCGTGGTTCCCGGTATTATGAAAACGGCCAGCGATGGCGACACCTGGTACAGTCCGCATATTCAGACCGAGATCAAGGATATTGCAGCTACGGGCGGATTAAAAGGAGTGGTCTTCAACAACTGGAGCTGGGATCTGAGTAATACAACCGGTAAAAATGATTTTCATTTTTATGGTGATAAAACATTCAACGCTTCACTGGGATCCGCACAACAATCTTTTGATGATGGAGGTTTCTCGTTTCTGCAGAATACCAGTAACCTGAACTTCAGCCGTGAATTCGCCAAAAATTTCAACCTGGGAGTAGGTGCGGAATTCCGGTATGAAAATTATAAAATTGAAGCCGGAGAAGAAGCGTCTTATAAAAACTATGATCCCACCGGAGATAAAGCCACCGGTTCGCAGGGTTTTCCCGGCTACCAGCCAGCGGATGTGGTGGATGCAAAACGTCATGTGTTCGGCGCCTATGCGGATGCGGAATTTGACATTTTGCCCACCTGGCTGATGAACCTGGCGGTGCGGCTTGAGAATTACAGTGATTTCGGATTCACCCATAATTATAAACTGGCTACACGGATCAAAGCATCCAAAACCGTCAATCTGCGGGGTTCATTCAGTACTGGTTTCAGGGCCCCTTCTCTTCAACAGATCAATTTCAGTTCCACCTTTACCACCGTTCAGGCAGGTAATATTGCCGAAGTAAAAATTGCCCCCAATTACAGTAACCTGGCTAAAGCCGCCGGTATTCCGGATCTCACGCAGGAGAAAAGTATCAGTGGCAGCGCCGGTTTTACCTGGAAAGCAAACTCCAGTCTGAATATTACGGTGGATGGTTACTTAACAAAAATCAAAGACCGGGTGGTCATCAGCGGACAGTTTGATGGCAGTGATCCCAACCTGGACGCCTCCCTGCGTTCGCAAATGGCCGGATTGAATGTTAGCCTGGCCCAGTTTTTTGCCAATGGAGTAAACACGACAAATGCGGGGTTGGACATTGTGGTGGAGTATAACAAGAAAATGGGGGAGAAACGTTTCCGTGCACTGTTTGCAGGCAACCTCCAAACGATGAAGATCGATGAGATTCATGTTCCGGCCAAGCTAAGCGGTTCTGCCTTCCTTCAGCAAACCTTTCTGAGTGACCGCGAACAGAAATTCATCCTGGCTTCAGCGCCGGGTATGAAAGGATCACTGAACCTGGAATATGGAATAAAAAGACTGACACTTGGAACCAGGCTCACCTATTTCGGAAAAATAACATTGCTGGGTTATGGACAGGATGGATTAGGTATTTCACCTATGGTTCCATTAGATAACGGAAGCGGGGATGTACCAGATCAGTTCAATTATGGCGGAAAGCTGGTAACAGATATTTATATGAGTCATCCTGTACTTAAAAAACTGACGCTTTATGCAGGTGTTGACAACCTGCTGAATGTACACCCGGATTTTGGCGTGGTAAAAGGCGCTAAAGACTGGGCCTATAATACAGAAACCGGCGGTGCCTGGGATGCAGTACAGATGGGTACGAATGGCACGCGTCTTTTTGTCCGTATCGGATTTAATTTCTGACGATTGCCTGCTATACTTACAAGGCCGTTTCGAAAGAGACGGCCTTTTTTATTGAGACAGCCGCCCCCCGCTTCGCGGAGATTTTTAACACATAGGTTTAGGGTTTTCACGAAAGATCAAAAAACATTACAAACACATCTCACTGAAGCAGGACTAAGCAAAAAGATTAACATAGGCACACATAGACTTCCTGTATTCTATGTACCTATGTGCCCTATGTGTTTAAACCCGCGGCGAAGCCGCCCCCCGCTTCGCGGAAATTTTTAACACATAGGTTTAGTGTTTTCACGAAAGCTCAAAAAACAT
>CAZLRY010000035.1:0-12463 GCA_964561675.1 uncultured Chitinophaga sp. | reverse complement strand
CACATAGGTTTAGTGTTTTCACGAAAGCTCAAAAAACATTACAAACACATCTCACATGAAGCAGGACTAAACAAAAAGAATAACATAGGTTACACATAGACTTTCTGTATTCTATGTATATTCTATGTACCTATGTGCCTATGTGTTAAACCCAGCGGCGAAGCCGCCATTAAACCTGTTTCATGAAATACTGTTTAAAAACTAATTCAGCAATTAAACTTCAACCGGAATAAGGCCATTCATAAAATTGGTTTCTATTTTTTCATAAAACAATTGCCTTAAAATAGCTGCGCCTAGGTAAAGTCCTTACTAATAATAAGGGTTTTTCCGTATTTTTCTACAATCAATTCATTTACATTTGTTTACCAGCTAACCACGAATTAATTTACATGAAATCCTTCTTATGAAAAATACCGGTAAACCCGTTTTGCAATTATCACTGTTTACAATTAACAGCAAGTGTCTTTCTATCCGGTACGGAAGAATGGCTACACATAGTAACCCACAGCCTGTTAACCATCAACCACGAAATCAACACATTTTAACAACAAAAGAAAACAGGCCTGCCATTGGTTCTCCGGCTGATTATCTTTTTACACCCGGGGCCGAAGAGTGGGGTAAAAAAATGCCTTTTACCCCCGGCATCACCCGTAGTCTTATTTTCTCAGACTGGAAAAACCTTGCCTGATACACTTCATGACCAATAAAACCATTATTTACAATACCTTTCCTATTGCCGGGACTCCACCACCTTGCATAACCGCAGCACTAAATTCCGGCATTAACGAACCAATCTTAATGTATGAAGTCCGCCATTTATTCCTTTCATTCCGGCCGTTTATTCAAACACGCCGCCAGTCGTGAAATCGATGAGACAAACGCAGGTCTTGTACTTTGCTTTGGAGCCAAATCCCTGCTTTCAGGGAACTCGGTTTTTGCGATGCTGAAAGAAAAATTTCCAAAAGCTGAAATTGCAATCTGTTCCACATCCGGTGAAATATTCCATACGGAAGTGATGGATGATACGTTATCTATTACGGCTATAACGTTTGAGCAAACTAAAGTAGTTCCCAAACAAATCAGGATAGAATCATTTACAAACAGCTATGAAGCCGGCAAAGCACTGATCAGTCAGTTTGACCCGGTTGGACTGTCCTACATTTTAGTCTTATCGGACGGTAATCATGTTAATGGAAGTGAACTCGTAAGAGGTATGAACGAAATAGCAGGAGACAAGGTACTGATCACCGGAGGACTTGCCGGTGATGGCAGTGAATTCAGTTCAACCCTTGTAGGACTCAATAACAATGCGGAAGAAGGATTGATTGCCGGTATCGGGTTTTACGGGGATAAACTTCGGGTCCAACATGGTTCGCAGGGCGGTTGGGAAACATTTGGCCTGGAGAAGTTAGTCACCCGCTCCAATGCAAATGAATTATTTGAAATTGAAAATTACAGTGCACTGGAATTATACAAACAATATCTTGGTCCGGAAGCAGAAGGGCTGCCCGGCTCAGCGCTGTTATTTCCCCTTGCGGTAAAATTACCAGGCACGGAGGAGCCCGTGGTTCGAACGATCCTCTCCATAGACGATAAAAAGGGAAGCATGATTTTTGCCGGAGATATACCGGAAGGTTCCAAAGTACGGTTTATGAAGGCCAATTTTGACAAGCTCACGAATGCGGCTTCCGGAGCTGCCGCCCTAACCCATCATAACACAGATAGCTACCCCGACCTGGCTTTGCTGATCAGTTGTGTGGGCCGGAAACTTATTTTAAAATCCAGAACCGAAGAGGAAGTGGAGGCCGTAAATGAAGTATTCGGTCATCAGACACTGCTCGCTGGTTTCTATTCGTATGGGGAAATATCGCCGTTGAAGAACGGGGGCCGTTGCGCATTGCATAACCAGACAATGACTATTACCACTTTTCATGAATCTGAATAAACTTTTAATACGGCAGCTACAAAAGTACATTCCGGATGAACTGCGGAACCATCCTTCCCTTGACAGGTTCCTGAAGGCCATCAGTGAATCCTATGATTCGTATGAAAGGGACAACGAACTGTCTGCCCGTGCCTTCAGCATCAGTGAACAGGAATATAAAAGCCTCAATGAAAAACTGCTTCATGAATCCCACCTACGCGAAATATCGATCAAGAGCCTGAAAGAGTCTGTAAAGGATCTGGACGAAGACTACGAATCAAAAGAAGAGGACGACCTGATCGATATCCTGCATTACCTGAAATTACAGATCGCAAAAAGATCGGAGGCGGAAAATGAATTGATTGCCACGGCCAACCGCCTTTCATCACTCATACAAAATATTCATGCGGGTATTCTGGTGGAAAGTGAGGACCGGAAAGTGGTGTTAACCAATAATGAGTTCTGCAATATCTTCATGCCGGGTATCCCCTATAATGAACTGATCGGGGCCGATTGCTCCAGTGCTGCAGAACATTCCAAACACCTCGCCACCGATCCGGAAGGATTTGTCAGCAGGATTCTGACCATTGTCCGGGAAAGAAAGCTGGTCATTAATGAGGAAATCAGTTTTGCTGACGGCCGCTTCTTTGAACGGGACTTTATCCCGGTTTTTATCAACAATGAGTACAAAGGCCATCTCTGGAAATACAGAGATATTACGATCACTAAAAAAATCAGGGACGATATTGCCGAAAGTGAAAAAAAACACCGGCTGATCCTGAATGCGGCCCTCGATGCCATCGTTCACATTGACACCAATGGCTTAATCCGTTTCTGGAACCCACAGGCCGAAACCATATTCGGGTGGAAAGCGGATGAAGTAATGGGAAAAGAAATGGCGGAAATCATCATCCCGGAAAATTACCGGGAAGCGCACCGGAAGGGTATGTCCCATTATCAGAAAACCGGGGATGGTCCGGTACTGAACAAGCCCATTGAGATCACCGCAATTAATCGTCAGGGCAACATATTCCCGATAGAACTGGCCATCATACCTATAACTGAAAATGATCGTGTTTTCTTCTGCGGATTTATCCGGGATATATCGGCCCGTAAAAAAGCGGAGGAAAAAGTAAAAGCCAATGAGCAACTGCTCCAGTTTGCCCTGGAGGGAGCCGGGGATGGTATCTGGGAATATAATTTTGAGACCCGAAAATCATACTACTCTGAACAAAATAAAGTATTGGCTGGATTTGATGCGAATGAAGAACTACCGGACTGGCTGGAACTCCTGCACCCGGAAGACACGCATATTTTTGAGTCCCTTGAAAGAGATTACCGGAGCGGTCGGATTCAGTCACATAAAAAAGAATACCGGATCAGGCATAAAAACGGAAACTATAACTGGATAATGGACCGTGGACGCGTGGTGTCCTGGGATGACACCGGCAAACCATTACGCCTTGTTGGCACTCACACCGATATTACCCGGTTGAAGGAAACAGAAAATGAATTACGCCGCCTTTCGCTGGTAGCTATGGACAGTAAAAACGGGGTTGTATTTACAAAAGCAGACGGACGAATATTCTGGTTTAATGAACGGTTCCGGCAAATGACAGGCTATGAAAATGAAGAAATTCTTGAACAAACACCGGTAGCGTTACTCAAAGGAGAATTGTCAGACAAAACGGTGATCCACCAGATGCTGCACCAATTTTATGCGGGCGAGAGCTTTACCATTGAAATGATCGGCTATACTAAAAACCGGACCCCCTTCTGGTTAAAGGCAAAAGGGTATCCTGTCTTTGATGAAAAAGAAGGAATGGCTGAATATTTTACGGTCATTGAAGACATCACGAAGGAAAAAGAAAAGGAAAACAGACTGCATCTTCTGTCCCAGATTGCAGAAGATAATATAAATGCAGTAATCACCACGGATGTGGAAAGCAGGATCACCTGGGTGAATAAAAGTTTCACCAAAATGACCGGTTATGAAATGGCCGAAGTAACCGGGAAAAACCCGGCAGAATTTCTCCATGGTGCTGAAACCAATAAAGTAACCACCCATTACCTGAAAAAACAAATACTCCGTAAACAACCTTTTGATGCCGAACTGATCAATTACCGGAAAGATGGAACAACCTACTGGGTCCGTATCAAGGGACAGCCGATCTTTGACGAGCATGGGAATATAACAGGATTTTTTGCCCTGGAAGAAGATATCACGAAAGAAAAAGAATCCGATAAACAAATACGTGAATTCGAAAGCCGCTTCAGGAAAGCCCTCGAACGGGTAGGCGATAATGCCTGGGAGCATAATTTCAAAACAGGAAAAACTTATTTTTCAAATACTTCCTCCCTGCTGATGGACTTTAACATTGGCGAGCATGTGGACAATGCCACTTTCTGGTGGAGTCTGGTACATCCGGATGATATTACCATGCTGGAAGAAAACAATGAGGCCTACCTT
The DNA here is from genome assembly GCA_964561675.1 of uncultured Chitinophaga sp. Classification (GTDB taxonomy): domain Bacteria; phylum Bacteroidota; class Bacteroidia; order Chitinophagales; family Chitinophagaceae; genus JJ008. The sequence continues at coordinate 8,069 of CAZLRY010000035.1, read as the reverse complement.
TCCGGCCAGCGTGACAATCACTCCCTTGAATACCGGATAGTCAATAAAGAGCAACAGGTTCGCTGGGTGCTGGACCGGGGCGTTGTCATCGAACGTGATGCACAGCAGTTACCGGTACGTATTGCCGGCACGCATACTGATATTACCAACCGAAAACAAGCCGAACAATCATTACTGGTCAATGAAGAAAAGTACCGGAGCATTATTGCCAATATGAACCTCGGGCTGCTGGAAGTGAACCTGGACGAAATAATACTTTTCGCCAATAACAGTTTTTGTGAAATGTCGGGCTATAGTCCTGAAGACCTGATCGGTAAGAAAGCGGCCGAACTTTTTGTACGTGGCGCCAATGCAGAAATTGCCGAAACAAAAAATGAAATGCGCAAAGCGGGTGTTTCGGACGCGTATGAAATCGGAGTTACCAATAAAAAAGGGGAACAAAAATGGTGGCTGGTCAGTGGTGCCCCACGGTACGATGACCAGGACCGGCTGGTGGGATCTATTGGTATTCACCTGGACATCACCGCTCAAAAAAACCTGGAACTGGAATTACTGGATGCCCGGGAATCTGCCGAACAATCTGCCGCTGCCAAAGAAATCTTTCTGGCCAATATGAGTCATGAGATCCGTACGCCGATGAATGCGATCATCGGAATGGGCCGGCAATTACAACGGACTTCGCTGAACGATCAGCAACATTTTTACCTGGAAACAATTAATAAAGCCGCCGAACATCTGCTGGTACTGATAAATGACATACTGGACATTTCTAAAATTGAAGCGGGTAAACTGAACCTGGAGTATATCGGATTCCGGCCGGATGAAGTGATCAATCACTGTATCCAGGTTATGGAACATAAAGCAGAAGAAAAAGGCCTGAAACTGCTGAAAGAAAATATGCCGGACAAATCAATTGTATTTTTAGGCGATCCATACCGGCTGACCCAGATTCTCCTGAATCTGCTGAGTAACGCAATCAAATTTACAGAAGAGGGTAAAGTAACCGTCTCCTGCCTGATGCAACCCGTTCTCGATAACCGCCAGCTCATTATCCTGTCTGTAAAAGACACAGGTATCGGCATGGATGCAGAATTCCTGAACAGCATTTTCAGGAAATTCACCCAGGAAGAGCAGTCAACTGCCCGGAAGTATGGCGGTACCGGACTGGGAATGTCGATCAGTAAACAACTTACTGAACTCATGAACGGGCAGATCGAAGTGTCCAGTAAAAAAGGCGAAGGATCCACCGTAACGCTTACCATACCATTTGACGTTGGAGCCGAAGATGATGTGCCACAGACGAAAGGAAAAGTGATCGACAGTTCAATCCTGAAGGATAAAAAAATTCTCCTGGTGGAGGACAATGAAATGAACCGGCTGGTCGCTACTACCCTGCTCGAAAATTATGGCGTGCAAATGGAGGAAGTGTTTAACGGAGCAGAAGCCGTACGTGCGCTTAAAAACAATTTTTATGATCTTGTTTTGATGGATGTACAGATGCCCGTATTAAACGGGCTGGATGCTACCCGGATCATCCGGCAGGAAGTTAACCAGTTTGTGCCCATCATTGCCCTGACCGCCAATGCCATTAAAGGAGAAGCGGAAAAATGCATTAAAGCCGGTATGAATGACTATATCTCCAAGCCATTTGAAGAAGAAGAACTGATCAATGCGATAGCCAGGTGGCTCGGTGAAGGACCGGAATCATTTACCCCCACTCAATCATCAGTCATGGATAACAAACCCATTGCGCCCTTGTATGAGCTGAACAAACTGGAACGTATTGCCCAGAACAACCAACCGTTTATCCTGAAAATGGTGACCCTCTTCACCCGGCAGGCACCAGCGGATGTGACAGAAATAGAAGCGGCCTTAGAAAAACACGAATACAATTCGTTACGGTCGGTGGCACACCGGATGAAACCCTCCCTTGACAATATGGGTATCCAATCGCTCTATGAAGTGATCCGGGAAATTGAATTGTTTAACGAAGCTGAAACCTCAGCTTCGGAACTGGCAACTAAAATCGGGCTGCTCCGGAAAACGGTTGATGAAGTAGTGGAGATGCTACGTAAAGATGTACTGGAAAAACAGGAGTAACCGGAAACTAAAAAACCCACCATTTTCATGATGAGTTTTACCGGATCCCTTTTTGCTTAAAAACACTTCTATCTATGTCCGTCCCTGAATAATATATGATTTTCGGATTTTATAACCCGGATATAATCTTATTCAACTCATCCCTCGTTTTTCCCAACTTAATCTGAATCCGGTTCATCATTTCCTCTTTTTTCCCTTCCGCAAACTGGAGGTCTGCTTCACTCAGCCAGGAAAACTTAGCAATGAGCTTATTTGCAATATCCTGCCAGCTTCCTGCTTCCGGAACAATTCCTGTTTTTTTCATTTTTAAAAATTAGCTGAATAATTAACAGCAATATCCGCCAATATTTCATTTGTCCTGTTACATGGTTTGACCGGACATTTACATGATTCTCCGTTAAATAAACTGTGTTTCGTAAATTGTATTTAACAGGGCCTCTTCCTGATCAGGCAATTCCTTTTCTTGCTCACCCGGATCAATCGATAACCGGGCCATCAGGTAACTGACCGTTGATTCTGCTCCCTGATTCAGGTTCATGTAATTTTCTTCCAGTCCGTCATAGCAACCGCCTGTACATGGATTGTATACAATCTGATGCAGGTGATTATCCCCTAAAAACCAGTTAAATGATGCCTGCATTTTGTCATAATAACGCTGGTCCCTGAAAGCACTATAAAACCGATGTAAGGCCATAATGGTATAAGCCACATCAATGGGCTGTTCCCCGCCGGTTGTCACTTCCGCAGCAGCTGACCGTTCATGCAGCCATTTTTTATTTGAAATCACGGCAATCCGGTTACCCCGGAAGATTTTGGACAAAAGAAAATCAAAGGATTTCCTGGCAATCTCTTTGTATTTCACATTACCGGTAGCCAGCCAGGCACAAAGTAAGGCTTCGGGTAAAAGACTGTTGGCATAGGTAAGGTATCCTTCAAACCAATGCCAGTTGCTATCCGTTTCATGCAGGTACATCTGTACCAGCCGGTTCGCGAATAAACGGATCAACTTCTGGTCATTCTTATCTGAATATGTAGTGGTTTTATAGTAAAGTCCTTTAATGATAAACGCCATCGCCCTGGTGGAATGGATAGACTCAACGGAAACAAGGCGGTTCTGCAACATGGAAAATGCATCCGAGGAAAACTTTTCCGGTAAAATAGAACAGCGGGATGCCACATAACCCAATGCCCATACAGCTCTTCCATTGGCGTCCTCAAGGTTTACTTCATTGTTTTGTGACGTAAAAATTCCATCCGCATCCATATAATTAAGAAAACGACCGTCAGGTTGCTGACATAAACGAATAAACCGTAAATAAATGCCGATGTATTTAATATCTTCTTGATCACCTGTGTGTTCATAATGCTGACAGGTTGCCACAAGCGCCCTTGCATTATCATCCAGCGTATATCCGTCGCGGGCATCTGGTTTATGCAGTTGAGCAAATTGATAAATGCCAGTTTTAGTGGTCATTTTCCGGATGTGGTTTGTATTCAGTGCGGGGATTGAATAGTTCAGTTCAGGTTTTACCTGTAGCATATCCCTGAACAGAACTGCATGCGCAATTGCCGCATTTTCCCAGGCTGTCGGTGCCATCCGGTGAAGACCGTTTAATACAATATTTTCCCTTAACCGGTTATCTTTTAATAAAGAGATAACGGAGGCCCCCAACTGAACTGAATTCCCGAAATCAAAGATAATACCACCATCGTTTTTCAATACCTCTATCGCGTGCGGGATCGGTGTCGAAACAACAGGACAACCACAACTGATGGCATAAGAAAAAGTACCACTCACCGCCTGGCTGGGATCGCGGGAGGTAAAAAGGTAAATATCCGTCAATTGCAGATATTCCAATAGTTCCGGAAGTGGCACAAAATAATTGATAAAGCGTACATAGTCAGTCATGCCCAGATCCTGTACCGTCTTTTCCAGCAGTTGGCGGTATACTTCTCCTTCTGACCGAACAACAGCCGGGTGTGTTTTGCCGATCACAAGAAAAATCACCTCCGGATCTTCACTGACAATCGCGGGAAGTGCTTTCAGTGTGGTTTCTATCCCTTTTCCAGCGCTGAGTAAACCAAAAGTGGTTAATACTTTCCGACCCGTGAGCCCATACTTCTTCTTCAGGACTTCACAATCAGTATGCAAAACCAGGTGTGTACCATGCGGTATAATTGAAATTATATTTTCGTTCAGCCCATAGTCCTTTATCAGTATATCAGCTGATTTATTTGTCATGACCAACATCCTGTTGCACACTTCTGCCAGTTGCCTGACTTGTGAACGAAGGGCGGAATCAGGACCGGGCAAAACCGTATGAAACACGAGTAACACCGGCTTTTTCAACAACCCCAGGAAATGAATGAATGCATTTCGGCACTCCTGAAACAGGCCAAACTCGTGTTGCAACACAATAAGGTTAACCGAATAATCACGGTTTATCTGGTCAGCCAGTTTCACAAAGGAATCCGGCTTGTCCGTATACAACATATAAGCAACATCTTCATCCTCACATAACGGATCGTATGAAGTCGTGACCGGACAAAGCCTGATTGAAAAAGACTTACTGAATTTGTTCCGGATAGCCGCAACGAGGTCCTGTGAGTAAGTCGCAATACCACATTCCCGCGGCGGGCAGGTGGTGATAAACAACAAACCTGACTTATTGTTGACATCATATTCGTTATTCGTCCGGAAACCATTCCCGGAAACACGTCTCAATGGCGGAGCCGTCAATAACTTTATATCACCTGCACTCCTGTATTTAATTGGCATATTAAATGCTGTATTTTAATAATTCTGTAAGTAAAACGGATAATTCAACCGAGGCACAAGCCACCCGTTCATCGGCTGCTCCATAATAGATATATAAGCGTCCATCCATTTCAATACATCCGGTAGGGAAGCATACATTATTTACCTCCCCTTTCAGTTCCCACTCCATTTCCGGTTTAAACAGTGCATATGGCAGACGGCTGATTTCTTTCCGGGGGTTTTCCAGGTCAAGTAAAGCCGCGCAGGCCGAATACACATACCCATTTACCGTATCATGCACCCCGTGATAAATCAATAACCATCCGGATGCTGTTTCAATCGGCGGACAACCCGCTCCGATATAACTCACTTCGTGTGTGAAACGGGGTGACAGCACAATACTATCGTTAAACCGTAAGAGGTACTGCTGCCAGAAATCAGTGGTTAACTCCGAAAGGTCATTTACTTCCACGAGCTGTATATCGGGTTTAATCCGGTGCAAAAAACATAGCTTTCCATTGATCCGCCGGGGGAAGAACACCACATTCTTATCCCAAATAAACATTTTCCTCCCAAGATTTTCACGGATCTGCCGGAAATCATTATAGCGGAGATACTTTTCATTGATCACGCCTTTGGATTCCGCCAGGTGACTAAACTCTTCATAGGCAATCTGCGGAACAATCAATCCCATTTTTTCAAAATGCTGCAAATCATCCGAAACAGCCAGGGCCCCCAGCGCATTCACCCCATCATAGGCAGTATACGTCATATAGTACCGGTCTTCCACCCGGCTTACTCTTGGATCTTCCATCCCTCTCGACTCATAATCCATTTGCGGAAAAAGGAGTGGAACATCGCTCCTTTCTTCCACTGTCAGCGGATCTGATAAAAGACAATAGCCAATACTGGAATAATTCCCCTTGCTGACTGCGCGGTAAAAAAGATGAATATTCTTTCCGTCGCGGATTGCAGCCGGATTCAACACGCCTTCATTTTCGAAACCATTGGCTGTTTTTACCAGCAGAATCCCTTCCTTTTTAACTTTGATCATGGTTACACCTGAAGGATTGACACAGACAAAGTCCGTTATAATTACAAGGAACTGATCATTGAATTACATTCAGGGCATTAAAGTTGAACTAAAAAAACCGGTGTGTGCTTATACAATTCTGTAAAGATTTTACTGATTCGCACCTGGAGGAATAAATGTATAAATATTGTAATCATTCCGATACAGCCTGTAATAATAATCAACATAAACCGTACGATCTTCACAACACATATTTGCATAGAAGCAATAGCAGTATTTCTCGTAACAGTTAGTTTTGGTGAAAGCCCCCGTTTTTTAACGGGGGCTTTATTATATAAGTTATCTTTCAGACAGTTGACGCTGCCACGATGTAGCTGGCTAAACTCTCCGGCCCTGGATCAGGCGGAACAGAATGGCAACTATGGCTATAACTAACAAAAGATGAATAACCGAACCGGCACTGTAGGCAAAAAAACCCACTGCCCATCCGATGACCAGTATGACTGCAACAATATAAAGTAAACTGCTCATGTGTGTTGAATTATAAATTTCTCAGGCAGTTCTTTTAAACGAGCCCTCCATCGAACTAAACCGCCGGTTTAATTAAAACAGCCTGGAAATTTCTGTTATAAGAAATGATTGTATGTAAAACTTTTAATTTCTCATGAATACCGGCAATCAGACGGGCATCCCTGAAACGCAACTTATCCTGCTCTGCCAGTGCCTGTTCGTAATCAGACACCGCCGCATCATACAGTCCGTCGTTTTCATGACGCAGCGCTGCTGCATAAAGTTCCAGCGAGGCATTCTTCTTTTTATTGAAAAGTAAAAACATAGTGTAAAATGATGCAGACAGCACCATAAATTTTATCACAAACTCCTGAAAACCATAAACAATTATTCTATTTATGAAGTTCAGGCATTCTGCCTGGTTAAGTATTACAAAAAAGGAAAGGAAGCTTATATTTTTTACAGGTCTTCAAGCATCTTCCGCCGCTGTTCTTTCAGTTGTTTAAAGTGAGAGGGGGTCAGTCCGGTAACTTTTTTAAACTGCGCCGACAAATGTGCCACGCTGCTATAGTGCATGAGATAAGCGATCTCCGTAAGGTTCAGTTCATTGTAAACAAGGAGTTCCTTGACCCGTTCTATTTTATGAGCAATAAAATACTTTTCAATAGTGGTACCCTGAACCTGGGAGAACAGATTGGCGAGATAGGTATAATTATGATCCAGTTTCTGATGAAGAAATTCAGAGAGGTTTACCACCAGGGGCTCTTCCGAATAATGCACCAGCTCTACAATTATGTTTTTTATTTTCTGAATAAGGATACTTTTTTTGTCTTCCATTAACTCCAGGCCGGACTTTAAAAAAACCAACCGGACCTGTTCCAACTCGGCAGCATTCAAATCTTCCGTAATCTCTGCCTCACCTAATTCAACCATAGTCGCATGATACCCTAATTTCTGTAACTGATCTTTTACCACCATTTTACAGCGGATACAGACCATATTTTTAATAAACAGTTTCAATAAAAAGTTTTTAATAACCACTACGCCAATGATATGTGAAAGTAATGACAGAAGGGAATATGAAACGGCGTATGCTTATCTAAATATACCGAATATAAAGCAGATCAGCACAATTGATTTGAGATACACTGTTAAATACCGGTTTTTATAAACGACCTGAATAACTCCCCTGAAATCCGACAATTGCTAATGAAAAAAAGGAAACATGCTTGTTCATTTCTACTTGTAAATCAACTGATACCGGCTTTAAAAAGCTATGAAAGTTATAATATTTGTCAGGGACTGCGTAATAAACAAATGGGAAATCCTTTACATCTTTGATCTGAAAAAAAATATTTATCAGAACCAGCATAATGCATGCTGTCTTTTCTAACCTGATTTAATACAGGTTACAGTACTACCCTGGCTTTAATCGATCCTTAGTAAAGCAAATTTCACAAATTGATTCATCCTGTGACTTATTTAGTTGTATTTAATTATTAAACTTACCGTTATGTCAAACAGAAAATTAGTTCAGCTTACAGCATTTCTCCTTTTATTCTCTTTTTCCGCCGCGGCACAGACATCATCCGTTAATACCGGACCGGCTTCCTCTTCCACTGCTGCTACAGAAGAACCCCGGGCCCGGCAGTTAATGGACCGGCTGGA
>CAZLRY010000034.1:0-16938 GCA_964561675.1 uncultured Chitinophaga sp. | reverse complement strand
GCTATATCCAGCAGTTCAGGAACGAGCATGTCGTTCAGTTGGAGAATGTCATACATAAAAAAAACTTGAGGTTAGTCAAAACTCGTGGTCACCAATCTTGTAATGTGAAAATTTGAGTTAAATTGAACGAAACAGGCAGGTAAATGATGAGCCAAATGCTATGGAGAGCTAAACTTATCGGCCTCTTTCCGCTGCAAGTATACAGCTAATTCGGCAAAACCAAAAATTTTTACCCGCTTTATCCACTAAGTATCTTCAGACATTATACAGAATTACAAGGGTTTACGTTAAAAACCCCGCTCCCGCTCAATGCTGACTTTCATGCTTTACCTTTGCCCCTCGGAAAAAACGACGATATGTTCAACAAACGAATCAAGATCAGGGAACTGCTGGCCACCGAGCCGGCCGGACAAGAAGTAACCGTAATGGGATGGGTGCGCACCTTCCGCAATAACCAGTTTATTGCATTAAATGATGGAAGCACCAATAACAATCTTCAAGTAGTATTAGAGCTGGGAAAATTTCCGGAAGAAATCCTGAAGCGGATTACCACTTCTGCTTCGTTGAAAATTACCGGTACTGTTGTTCCCTCATTGGGAAAAGGACAGAAAATGGATCTGAATGCCGCTACACTTGAAGTATTGGGTGACAGCGATGCAGAGAAATATCCCCTGCAACCGAAAAAACATTCGCTGGAGTTTCTCCGGGAGATCGCTCACCTGCGATTCCGTACCAATACGTTCGGATCAGTATTTCGTGTTCGCCACTCACTGGCATTTGCTATTCATCAATTCTTCAATGAAAAAGGATTTGTGTATATGCACACACCGATCATCACGGCCAGTGATGCGGAGGGGGCCGGTGAAATGTTTCGCGTTACTACTTTACCGATTGATGGGACGGCTCCGAAGAATGAAGATGGCAGTATCAATTTTAAAGAAGACTTTTTTGGCCGCAGTACCAACCTTACCGTGAGCGGTCAGCTCGAAGGAGAATTGGGTGCCACTGCCTTTGGGGAGATTTATACATTTGGTCCCACCTTCCGTGCTGAAAACAGCAATACCACCCGCCACCTGGCCGAGTTCTGGATGATTGAACCGGAGATGGCATTTTATGATCTCGAAGACAATATGAATCTCGCTGAGGAATTCATCCGTTATATTATCAAGTATGCCATGGAGCATAACCGCGAAGACCTCGAGTTCCTGTCACAGCGGCTGGCGGAGGAAGAGAAAGCATTACCACAGGACAAGCGGAGTGAAATGGGCCTGATTGAAAAACTGGAGTTTGTACTGAATAATAATTTTGAACGCCTCACGTATACAGACGCGATTGAGATACTCCGGGAGAGCAATCACAATAAGAAAAAGAAATTCCAGTACCCCGTTACCGGCTGGGGAATGGATCTGCAGAGTGAACATGAACGTTTCCTGGTGGAGAAACATTTTAAAAAACCAGTGATCCTTTATAACTATCCCGCGGCGATCAAAGCGTTTTACATGCGTCAGAATGATGGATGTGCGCCCGGACAACAAACAGTGGCGGCCATGGATATTCTGGCTCCCGGTATCGGTGAGATCGTTGGAGGTTCACAACGGGAAGAGCGCCAGGAAAACCTGGAAAACAGGATGAAAGAAATTGGTATCCCGGTAGAAGAACTCTGGTGGTACCTCGATACGCGTCGCTTTGGTACCGTACCACATGCCGGCTTCGGACTGGGCTTCGAGCGCATGGTGCAGTTTGTAACGGGTATGACAAATATCCGGGACGTGATTGCATTTCCGAGAACGCCGGGAAGCGCGGAATTTTAAGAGAAAGGAGAGTGGAGAGTGGAAAATGGAGAGTAGGAAATAGGAAGGGGGCAATAGTAATTACTGTTGCCCCCTTTCACTTTTTTCAGGATCATACATACTTGTCAACCTTTTAACTTGTCAACCTGTCAACTACTCGTGAACACACATCACCGGCACATGCGATTGATACACCAGCTGCTTGGAGGAACTGGGTTTGAATACGCCTTCCAGTAAGCGGTGTTTTTTAGGAATGGTGATAATAAGATCGAGGTTGTTTTTTTCTGCAAATTCATTGATGCCGTCTTCTATATCGGCATGTTCGATAAAATGGTAGAAAGGGTTGGCTTCCTCCAGTAAAGTATGCAGCAGTGCGGATTGTTCCGGCGTTTCGGGTTTGAAATGTTTATTGTGATAGTCCACATTCAGCACATCGAGTTCCGCGTTAAATTCTTTTACAAAATCAACAATGAAATGCGTGGGCGTGGTTTTCACCACATCCTTGAAGTCGCAGGCAAATCCGATTTTTTTTATTCCATTTCCAAATGTTTTACCGGGCGGGACACAAATCACCGGCCAGGTCAGGTGCCGGATCGCGGTGAGGGTATTGCTGCCAAAGAGGATACGCTCTACTCCGGAAGCCCCCTTGGTTCCCATGACTACTGCAAAAGGATTTATTTTATTGCATAGATTTTCCAGTTCATCGGCCACATTACCGAGCCGCGTTTCCGTATAAACTTTCAGACTGCCGGAAGTCAGGTGTTCCACTTCAGTTTTCAGGTGTGCAATTTGTTCCTCTGCTCCTTTGCGTAAATCTTCGATCGATACCAGCACAATGGGGGTATCGGTAAAACTAACCGGCACCTGGTATACATGCAATAATAAAATACTGGCGTTTATACTTTTGGCCATATCGATGGCATAGTGCATGGCGTTGGTGGCGATGGGTGAAAAATCAGTAGGAACAATAATGGTTTTCATTGCTGAAGGTTTGTCTTGAAGTTAACACAGTTATAGGAAAGATGTCATGACTGCTATCATTTATTGAAATGATTTTTTGTGGAAAAAAACGACCACGGTGTCTGATTAATAAACAACACTTATGGCAAACATTGACAATGAAATGCCGGTACAACGGCACAGGGCCGGGGTTCGGCGACCCGTAAAACACCAGTTACGCATTGATATGACACCGATGGTGGATCTGGGTTTTCTCCTGATCAGTTTTTTTGTGATTACCACAGAGCTCAGTAAACCAACTGTTATGCCGCTGGCGATGCCGAAAGATGGCGGGGAGACTGACCTGGGGGAATCGTATGCATTCACTGTATTACTGGACAGCCGGGAAAATGCCTGGTTTTATCATGGTAATTGGGCAGCGGCTGTGGCTAAGAAGGCTGTATTTCCGGTTAATGGAAGTAAGGAATTGCGCCAGAAAATTCAGGAGCGACAACAATGGCTGGACATTCATCCGGGTAAGGAGGGAAGGGCCGGACTGATGGTGCTGGTGAAATCTTCACCGGATGCATCCTATAAACAAGTGGTGGATGTGCTGGATGAAATGGCGATTAACCAGGTGAAAAAATATGCAGTCATTAAGCCGACATTAAGTGAGCTGGAGTGGATGAAAGCGTTTTAATAATAATAATTATTGCTTAGTCTGCTTAAGATAAGCGGCAATCCGTTGAGCTACATTATTACGGATATCCATATAATAAAGGTTGATATCTCCTACATGATAATTTTTGCTGCGGTACAGAAAGCTCCAGGGAAACCGGGGCTTTCTGGTATATAATAAACCGTCTTTAATCTGCGCATCCGTGCTTTTGCGGTAGAGTTTGTTATAACGGACCAGGGCGCCTTTATTCTGTTTGCGGCTGATAAACTCCGGTCCGGTGGTCCAGCTCATTGGGTTGGTGACTTTAACCGTATCGGTTTCTTTTGCTAAATAGGGAGGGCGATAGCCTTCGCGGAACGTTCTCCAGCTGCAAAAACAGCCCGTTTGCAAGGGGTCACTGCATACCGATAAGGTACTGAAATAATGTCCGGGTACGGGCCAGCCAATGATATATGCCGTTACCAGCTGTTGGGCTAGTGGTTTGTCTTCAAAAAATTCTTTCAGTAAGCGTTCGCTCAGGAAGGCCCCCTGACTATGACCCGCAATGATGATGGGCCGGCCCTGGTTATGATAAGCGAGATAATAAATAAAAGCTGCTTTGATATCTGCATAAGCTAATTCAAAAGCGGCGATGCTTTTCGCTGTATCCGCACTATAGAAGTTCTGAATATGTGCCTGGCGGTAACGTGGGGCAAAAACGCGGCTTTGTTGATTGAACACGCTGGCCTGGTATAAGATGGTGCTATAATCGGTCTTTGCATTGATGTATGCATCGTCGATCAGGGCATTTGTAATTACAGAATCCTTCGCTTTAGTAAAAGTGGTTGGGTGCAGGAAGAACACATCAGCCAGGCTATCTCTTTTTTCATATTTAAGGAAAGCAGGTATACTGTCAGACGGGTCCTTTTTCCAGGGGTGGGCCGCCCAATAGTCAAGTTGGCTGAAATCCGGTGAACCCGAAGGGCTTTTGAACGGATACCTGGACCGGAAGGCCAGGTATTTATCGGCGCAGGCACTCAGGAGCAAAAGAAGGAAAATGGAGGAATAAAGGGTCTTTTTCATTGTAATCAGGGTAAAAATCGGGAAAAAACGCCGATTTATGAGATTTATCGCTCATCACGGCCTAAAACCATTCATAAAGAAACCAGGCCAGGTGAAAAGGGACAGATATCCAATAACGTGCAGATTAATAACATGTTATAATTTTTTCGGAACAGCGCCCTCTAAAATACCAAAAAAAATAAGGTACTTTGTTTTGCATAGTACCAAATATGACACTATCTTTGATTCAGATTCATTAAACTGAACAAGTATGAATATCGAAAACACTCAGAGCCAGATGCGGAAAGGGATACTGGAATTCTGTATTCTCTCCATCATACGCCGGGGTGAAGCATATCCCAGTGATATCGTGGAGGAGATGAAGGCAGCCAATCTCCAGATCCTGGAGGGCACCCTGTACCCTTTGTTAACCCGTCTTAAGAATGCGAGTATGCTGACCTACCGATGGGTGGAAAGCAATTCGGGCCCGCCCCGTAAATACTTTTCCCTGACTGAAAAGGGAGAAGGATTTTACAAGGAACTGGAGCAGACCTGGAATGAACTCTCCAACGGGGTAAATGCCCTGACCAGTAAAAAACCCGAACACCCTTTTCAATACTAACCAACCAACTTCAACCAAATACGTGAATCATGAAAAAGATTATTAACATAAACCTCAGTGGCCGGGTCATCCCGATCGAAGATGCTGCTTACGAGCAACTGCAGGCCTATATTGAGAGTCTGCGCCGCTACTTTGCCCACGAAGAAAGCCGTGATGAAATCATCAATGATATAGAAAGCCGTATTGCGGAACTGATGAGCGAGAAAGTACGCAAGGGCGCTTCCTGTATTACGGATGCGGATGTGGAAGAAATTGCCACATCAATGGGAAGGCCGGAAGATTTTGAAGCGGAGGAAGTAAGTCCTGGTGGTGAGATACCCCTGAAAGGAAATACATCTTCCCAGAGCAATCAGCAACAATACCAGCAACAAAGCAGCAGTCATACCACCGGTGCCCCGCATGCCGAAAGGGAAAAAGCCCCGAAGGGTCGTTTGTACCGTGACACCAGTGATAAGTTTATCGGGGGTGTATGTAGTGGTATCGCCGCTTATATGAATGTGGATCCTGCCATTGTGCGTATACTTTTTGCCATCATCACTTTTGGTGGTTTTGGTTTTGGCTTCCTGGCCTATATCATCATGTGGATGATTTTACCGGCCAAAGACCTTGAAGAATATTCTGGTAAACGCCTGTTCCGTAATCCGGAAGAGAAAGTAATTGGCGGAGTTGCCAGTGGTTTAGCGGCTTATTTTGGCAAGAGCACATCTACCGTTCGGCTGATTTTCGCCGCCCCGATGATCCTCAATATTCTGTTCGGTACACTCAATGGATTCCGCTGGAATGATTTTGACCTGTTCTGGAATATTGGCTTCAGCTCGATCTCCGGAACCTTTATTCTGATCTATATTGTTCTCTGGATCGTATTACCTGAGGCCAGGACCACTTATCAGAAAATGGAAATGCGTGGAGAGAAAGTAGACGTGAACGCGATCCGCCAGAATGTAAAGGAAGGCGTGGATAATATGAAAGAACGGATGAAGGGTTGGGGCGATGAGGTGAAGGAAACCGCCCAGCAGTTTTCCAACAAAGCCAGAGAATTTTCAAATACCCGTGGCCGTGAGTTTGCCACAGAGGTTAATCAGTCAGTTCGCCGTACCGGTGGAATTGGCCATGCCATTGGGGTCTTATTTAAAGTGTTCTTCCTGTTTATTTTCGGCACCATTGCCTTTGCTTTGTTCATAGCCATGATTGCTGTACTGTTCAGTATTCCGCAGTGGTGGGGACTGAATGAGTTTCTCTGGTCCAGCAGCTGGCAGCAGGTATATGCCTGGGGCACATTGATCTTTTTTATGTTGGTCCCCCTGATTGCTTTTATTGTATGGGTGGTTAGACGTATTATGAATGCCCGGGCCGGCAGCACTTATCTCGGCTGGACCTTTGGCGCGATGTGGACCCTGGGATGGATTTCACTGGTCCTGCTGATCACCAGTATCAGCCGCGATTTTGCCCAGAGTGATTTTAAGGATAATGATCCTCCAATTACATTCAGTACTCCGAAAGGTAAACTGGTGGTAACAGTAGCTCAGCCCGAACTGGAATATACCGGTAACTATGGATGGATCGACGGTGATATCAATGGCTGGGATTTTACCGGCGACAGTATGCGACTGGCAAATGTATGGTTTGATGTAAGCGCCTCTCCCGATTCACTGTATCATTTGACCGTTCGTCGTGTGGCCAATGGACGTACGGATGAGGAAGCAAAGATCCGCGCCGCCGAGTTTACTTATACTACACTCCTGCAGGACAGCCTGCTTGACCTGGCCAGCAGTTATTCCATAGGTAAGAACAGTAAATACAGAATACAACAGGTGGGAATCCTGATCCAGGTGCCGAAAGGAAAGAAAATCCGCTTTGATGCTTCGGTGACCGATAAACTGAATATTGGCCGGGTAACAGTAAACCGTCGCAACCGTCGTAATATGGGAATTTCAATAGAGAATGACTATGATTTTTCCTTTATGACCGGCGTGGATTATACCATGGGTATTGATGGTAAACTGCAGCAGGATGGGTTGAAGCAATCCGATGTAACACCCCGCCGATCCAACACCGGAAGTTATCGCTATAACAGCGCTGATACGGTTGCCCCGGTGACCACTCCTGAGGAAGAAGCCCAAAAGCAACTTGAAGAAGAGAAAAGAAAGATCCGCGAGGAAAGCGAGCGGAAAATAAAAGAACTGGAAGAGAAGGCCAAAGCGGCTAAACCCGTTTCATTGCTGAAGAAGAAGAAAGACACCCATATCGAAGGCGATATTGTCGGCATACCTTCTCCTGTGGGCTCACTGGTCTTATAAAGAAACTGAACCGAGGTTGAAGTCCCGTTTTACGGGATGGTTGGCAGACCGTTGAAGTCCGGTCTGCCGGAAGACTCCCCCCAGGGGAGTCTTTCTCTATTAATACCTATCGCTTAATCGCTTAACTTTGCTCACCTTTTAAGAATAAACTATGTCTGTAAAAAACACCCCCTTTACTGAAAAACATATTGCCCTTGGTGCTAAAATGGCCCCCTTCGCCGGATATAACATGCCGATTTCTTATACCGGTATTAACGATGAACATGCTGCCGTGCGTAAAAATGCAGGAGTATTTGATGTAAGCCATATGGGTGAGTTTATTTTAAAAGGGGAAAAAGCACTGGACCTGATTCAGCGGGTGACCAGCAACGATGCCTCCAAACTGAAAAACGGACAGGCGCAGTATAGCTGTCTGCCCAATGCCGAAGGCGGTATTGTGGATGATCTGCTGGTGTATTGTGTGGAAGAAAACAACGTGTACATGCTGGTGGTGAATGCTTCGAATATTGAGAAAGACTGGAACTGGATCAGTCAGCACAATACGGAAAATGCAGATATGCAAAATATATCTGAGCGAACCAGTCTCCTTGCCATTCAGGGTCCCAATGCCACCAAAATACTGCAGCCGCTCACCGAACTGGATATCATCAACCTGAAATACTACACGTTTGTCAAAGGCGTATTTGCCGGCGTGGAAAATGTGCTGATCAGTGCTACCGGTTATACCGGAGCAGGAGGGGTTGAAATTTACTTTGAAGACAAAGACGGTGCTGCCGATAAGATATGGGAAGCGATTTTTGCTGCCGGTGGTCCCCAGGGATTAAAGCCGATCGGACTGGGCGCCAGAGATACCCTCCGTCTTGAAATGGGCTTCTGTCTCTATGGCAATGATATCGATGATACTACTTCCCCGATTGAAGCGGGATTGAGCTGGATTACCAAATTCACCAAGGAATTTACCTCAAAGGAAATATTCGCGAAACAAAAAGCCGAAGGGGTAAGCCGGAAATTGGTGGGATTTGAAATGATTGATAAAGGCATTCCCCGTCATGGCTATGAAATCAAGGATGCGGATGGTAATTCTCTGGGAGTGGTCACCTCCGGAACCCAGTCTCCCAGCCTGGCCAAAGCCATCGGGATGGGATATGTACGAACTGATTTTGCGGGAATTGATGCGACTATTTACATCCAGGTACGGGATAAGCTCCTGAAAGCCAAAGTGTCCAAAATTCCTTTCACGGCCTAAACCGTGGTCTTGTTTTTGCATAAGGGAGGTATCCTGTGTAGCAGGTACTATGAATAAACCTTTTTTGCCATGCCAACGATCCATCTTACCACTTTTATAGCCGCCCCTTACAATGTGGTCTTTGACCTGAGCCGTCATATCGGACTGCACAAGGAGTCCATGTCAAAGTACAAGGAAGAGGCGGTGGCCGGAACGCGCTTCGGACTTATTGAGAAAGACGAAACAGTGACCTGGAAAGCGCGGCATTTTTTCAAAGAGCGGCTGATGCGGGTAAAGATCAGTGAACTGAAGCGCGGCGATATGTTTATCGATGAACAGATGCAGGGGGATTTCAAAATGATGAAACACGAACATTATTTCAAACCCTGCGAAAACGGCACGATCATGATCGACCTTTTTCATTTTGAAACACCGTATGGGATGCTGGGCCGGTGGTTCAATGCCCTTTATCTTACCAACTACATGCGAAGGCTGCTGGAACAGCGAAACAAAACAATACAGGAATATGCAGAGAGCGATAAGTGGAGAAAGCTGCTGATTAGATGACCAGCGTCCCCGCTTATTTTGCTCTACAGAAGAGAATAACAGATGGCGCGGGAGACACTGGTCTATAAATGCATTATTTTTGCAACTAACTATGAGTCAGAAACCCACCCTCCATACATCGATCTCTCCGGCTTTATTACATCTCTACGACCTGAGTAACAGTGTGGTCGTGATCATTGATGTATTCCGCGCCACGTCTACAATCGCTTCTGCTTTATATAATGGGGCAAAATGTGTGATACCGGTGGATTCGGTACCCAAGGCCATTGAAATCAGCCGTAATATTGATGGTATTGCCGCCGGTGAACGTGATGGTATGATTGCGGAAGGACTGCAACATGGCAATTCCCCGCTTGAGTATAGCCGGGAGTTTATAGAAAATAAAACACTGGTACTCACGACAACCAATGGCACCCGTTTATTACAGATGGCGCTTGACCGCAATGCGGATACCATTGTATCCGGGTCTTTTCCCAATCTTACGGCCGTATGTGATTTCCTCGTTAAGGAGAAAAAGAATGTGGTGCTGGGTTGTGCCGGCTGGAAGGACCGGTTTAACCTGGAGGACACTTTGTTTGCCGGTGCGGTGATCAACCGGCTTGCCAAACAATTCACGATTCACTGCGACAGTTCGCTGATGGCCGAAACCATGTATGGAAAGTATAAAAACAAACTGACTGATTTTGCGCCGAAACTTACGCATTATCACCGCCTGGTGGAACGCTTTGGACTGATAGAAGATATTAACTTTTGCCTCACGCCCGATCTGGCCAATGTACTGCCGGTATACACCGAAGGGAAGCTGATTGTGAAATAAAAAAAGGCATTAAAGGTACTTCATTTTCCGGTCATATATCCGGAAAAAAATTAATTTTTTATTTCAGCCATTTCACGAGGAATTCCGCTTTTTAATCATTTAGATTTGCCGATTGCCCAATAATCAGTCGGCAGCCGGCAGTCAGTAGTCAGCATCAAAATCGTTGCAACTGCTTACTGCCAACTGCTTACTGCAAACTGATAAACTGAATGGCCTTACCGCACCTTATTAAGTATATCTATACCCATGGAACGGATGAAGTGATCCGCCGGGGAAAGAAAATACATGCAATTGGTTTTGTAGAACTGGTCGAATACGATGACCTGTTTGGTTCAGCGGTTTTCCGGGTGAAAGATGACAGCTATTCTACTTACTATAAAGTATATATTCAGAAATTCAAGGATCCGAAAGGCACTTCCATGCGTTGTGCCTGTCCGTATAATCTGGGTGATATCTGCCGGCATGAGGCGGCTGCGCTGTTTCAATTACAGGAACTGATCGACCGCGGTCATTTACAAGCCGAGAACATCAAATACGATCAGCGGCATACGGTGGCCAAGATGAAAGCCATCGAACTGAAGACCCTGCGCCTGGTCTGTTCACCCGAAACCTTTATTGATGCCGAAACTTTTTTACGTACCAATAAAGCCAAGATTGAATCGGCGGAAAACGAAACGGTAAAGGCCACGGTCACCCTGAACGGGCAACCGTATAAAGTCATTCTCCGTAAAAACGAAGAACGAAATTTTGATACCAGTTGTGATTACGAAGATGAAACGCACCTGCTTTGCCTGCCCAAGCTGATCGTTTTTCTCCAGTTGCTCAATGCACATGGGGCCAATTATTTCGACAGCATCCGGAACTGGGATAAAGAAAAAAACAAATTACTGGAAGCCTATGGCTATTCACTCGAAGATGACTTAAAGGGAAAGTTTGAATTTGCCTATAAAGACGGCAAACCTTTTCTGCGGGTACTGGATGCTACCATCAAACGGGTGGCCCCCGTTGCTGCCCCCAACAGGCCGGTATTATTACCGCTGAAAGAAAAAGACGCGGTGGAGGAAAAACTGGTTCTTTCTGATGAACCCGCCCCGGCTCCCTCGCAACGACTGGGTGTGGTTTTTAATTTCAGTAAAAAAAGCTATCCCCGCTTTACCGTTGATGTGGTGATTGGTGAACCGAATGAGAACCAGGATGCGTTTACCGGCAAAGTGGAAAAAACCGATATCAGCCGCTACGTGAATACAGACCAGTTACCGGAAGGTGACCGGGAATTACTGACCATGTTGCGTAAACTGCAGGATGCGGAGATCAATAAATATATCAGTCGTAACTCCCCCTTCTCCGGTATCTGGGAAAATATCATTCACCAGGAAGAGGATGACCTGCCGGATGAGACCAAGGAACTGATGGCTGAGTACATGTTGCCCAAACTGAAAAAATTGTTTATTGATTGTACCGGTAATCCCTTTGTATTTCTCTTGCCGGGCGGAAAAGCCTTTAAGACCAGCAACCTCGAACAATTGCAGTTGCAGTCAGAAAATGCAAAGCCGCATTTTATCATCCGTAAAAACTCGAGTTACAGTATTCAATGCCGGGTAAAGGCTGGTCCGCTGGAATTTGACCTCGGTGATAATGAAGCGGAGACGCCTTTATTCTTTTTATATAACAACACGGCGCATCTCTGGGAAAGTAATGATGTGATCCACCTGGTGGAGAAGTTCCTGCCTTCTGGTAAGATGAGTATTCCGGTAGCGCAATGGCAGGATACGTTGATGAAATTTATCATGCCCCTGGCCCGTGAACATAAAGTGGATTTTGATAAGGCCCTGATCCAGGAAGTGAAGGATGGTAACCCGGATGTGAAGTTATACCTGATGGAAAAAGGGGAATACCTCGTGTTTCAGCCCTCCTTCTCCTACAAAGGATACGAGACAAAAGCCAAGGACCGGGATGAAGTGATAGTACCGCAAACGGATAAGGTATTGGTGGTGCATCGTAACCGGGAAAAAGAACAGGAGTTCATTCAGTCATTGCAGAACCTGCATTCCAATTTTGTCTATAACGAAGATTCCGCCACACTGGCGCTGAAAGGCTCTGATGTGCTGAAGAATAACTGGTTTTTCCTTTTCGTGGACGCGATGAAGGAAAACAAAACACCGGTATTCGGCTTTGAAGCACTGAAAAATTTCCGTTTCAATACGGCTAAACCGCAGACCAAGATTTTTATCAGCAGTAATACGGACTGGTTTGATGCCAAAGTGGATATTCTCTTCGGCGATCAGAAAGTAACCGTGGCGGAAGTGAAGCGGGCGCTGGCCAACAAGCAGCAATTTGTACACCTGAGTGATGGTACACTGGGAATTCTGCCGGAAGAGTGGCTGAAAAAGTATTCATTGTTGTTCCGCGTGGGTGAGGGCAAGACCGATTCACTGAAGCTCTCCCGATATCACCTGAGTGTGGTGGATGAGCTCTATGAATCCAGGGATGAAGAAGAACTGGTGGTGCAACTGGAAGAGAAATATGAAAAATTAAGAGAGTTTAATAAGATCCGGGAGATCGATCCCTCGAGTCAGTTGAAACAGATCCTGCGGCCTTACCAGGTGGCGGGTTACCAGTGGCTGAATTACCTGAAGGATATTAAATGGGGCGGGATACTGGCTGACGATATGGGTCTTGGTAAAACCGTGCAGGCCCTTTCCTTCATGGAGTTTTTTAAACAGGAGCAGGGCAAACTGAAAGCGCTGGTGGTTTGTCCCACCACGCTGATCTATAACTGGGAAAATGAGATCCGCAAGTTTACGCCCAGCCTTACTTACCGCATCCACCATGGTGCACTGCGTACACGGGTTAAGGAAGAGCTGACCGATCATGATGTAACGATCACCACCTATGGTACTTTACGCAGTGATATTAAACTGCTGGTGAGTGTGGATTTTGATTATGTGATACTGGATGAATCCCAGGCGATCAAGAACCCTTCCAGCAAAGTAACCAAGGCGGCCTGCCTGCTGAATGCAAAAAACCGGTTGTGCATGAGCGGTACACCGCTGCAGAATAATACATTTGACATTTTTGCACAGATGAATTTCCTGAACCCCGGTATGCTGGGGACGATGGAGTTTTTCCGTCAGGAATTTGCCATTCCGATTGATAAATTCGGGGAGCAGGACCGAAAGGATCACCTGCGCAAGATTTTATATCCGTTCATTCTCCGTCGTACCAAGGAGCAGGTGGCCAAGGATCTTCCGGAAAAGCAGGAGATGATCCTGTTCTGTGAAATGGAAGAAGAGCAGCGGAGTATTTACGATGCGTACCGGAATGATTTCCGTAACCAGATCCTGGGTACGATTGAGACACAGGGCATCCAGAAATCACAGTTAACGATCCTGCAGGGATTGATGAAACTGCGGCAGATCTGTGACTCACCGGCGATATTGAATGAACAGGAGAAATTTGAAAACCACTCCATCAAGCTGGATGAGCTGGCCCGTGAGCTGAGTGAGGACATGAGTAATCACAAAGCCCTGATATTCTCTCAGTTCCTGGGTATGCTGGCCCTGATCCGGGCCAAGCTGACCGAGCTGGGCATCAAATACGAGTATTTTGACGGCAGCACTTCGGCGCCTGACCGTGAGAAAGCCATTCAAAGTTTCCAGAAAAACGATGAAGTACGGGTGTTCCTGATCTCCCTGAAAGCGGGGGGTGTCGGTTTGAACCTCACCGCGGCGGATTATGTCTATATCGTGGATCCCTGGTGGAACCCGGCCGTTGAACAACAGGCCATTGACCGGACACACCGTATTGGTCAGACCAAAAACATATTTGCCTACCGGATGATCTGTAAGGATACGATTGAAGACAAGATCCTCCAATTGCAGGAGAAGAAACGGGCCCTGGCCAAGGATATCATCTCAGATGATGCGTCCTTCGTGAAGACCCTGACCCGGGAGGATGTTGAATATCTCTTCAGTTAAGCCGTTCATCGGTCAAAACGTCCATTTCACCCTCATTTTTGTAAAAAGCGGGGGCCGGAGCGAAGGTTCGCCCCCGGCATTACGTCTTTATTCGTACAACATATATAGCTGATTATGAAGAAGATTTTAACCTTATTCCTTGTTTTATTCACGCTAATTACGGGAATACAGGCCCAGAAAGCGGATGGTGGCATCAAGGGCAAGCTGGTGGATACCACTGCTAAACA
Organism: uncultured Chitinophaga sp.; assembly: GCA_964561675.1. Lineage (GTDB taxonomy): Bacteria > Bacteroidota > Bacteroidia > Chitinophagales > Chitinophagaceae > JJ008. Next base: position 2,757 of record CAZLRY010000034.1, on the reverse strand, counting down.
ACCAATTGCAGATGCGACCGTGTCTGTTTTGAATGCCAAAGACTCCTCGCTGGCCACTTTTACCCTTTCCAATAAACAGGGCGTTTTTGAAGTAAAAGGCCTCGTTGCCGGTGAATACCGCCTGGTGATTACCAGTAAGGGCTATGAGGAGATCAAGAAAAAAATTACGTTAACCGAAACAGCAAAACAGATCGACCTGGGCAGCCTTACTGTTCAGAAAGACTATAAAATGATGGAAGGGGTTACGATCTCTACTGAATCACCGATTATAGTTAAAAACGATACGATCCAGTTCAACACCAGTGGTTTTAAAACCCAGCCCAATGCCACCCTGGAGGATTTGTTGAAAAAGATCCCGGGTATGGAAGTGGATAAGGAAGGAACGGTGAAGTCGCAGGGTGAACAGGTACAGAAAGTGCTGGTGGATGGCAAAGAGTTTTTTGGTAATGACCCCAAGCTCGCCACCAAGAACCTTACCGCAGATATGATCGAGAGTGTGCAGGTATTTGATGATATGAGTGATCAGGCCAAGTTCACGAAAGTGGATGACGGCAGCCGGAGCAAGACGATCAATATCAAATTGAAAAAAGACCGGAACAAAGGTTATTTCGGCCGGTCCACTTTTGGATACGGATCAGATGACCGTTATGAAGCAAATTTCAGCGTCAACAAATTCAAAGGCAATCAGCGGATCTCTTTATTATTCAATTCGAATAATATTAATAAACAAGGGTTCTCTTTTTCTGATATCATCAGTTCCATGGGCGGTATGAGTGCCATGACTGGCGGTGGCGGTCGTGGCGGCGGTGGTGGCGGTATGAACTTTGGCGGACTTAATTTCGGTGGTAACAGTACCGGTATTACAAAGTCCACTGCAGCAGGCCTCAATTATACCGATGAATGGGGGAGTAAAATAAAAGTGACCGGTAGTTATTTCTATTCCACTACCCGGCCTTTGCAGGAGCAGAGCACGTTCCGTCAGACATTCTTCCCCAATGACTCTACAGCAGCCAGATCAAATATTTCGCAATCCAATAACCTGAACCAGAACCACCGTTTCAATTTACGGTTTGAATACGCAATTGATTCTATGAATTCAATTCTGTACACGCCTTCTTTAACTTTCCAGCATTCGGAGAGTTTCAGTCTGGACAGTTCATTAACGGAATCCATCACCCCGTTGAAGCAGTACCTCGCAGTGCGTGGCCGTACGCAGAACAGCAACGGCCGGGATGGACTTAACCTGGGTAATAACCTGTTGTTCCGTCACAAATTCAAAAAGACAGGACGGACCCTGACACTTGGAGTGAATAATACTATTGGTAACAGTGAAAGTGACGGACTGACCTATTCCAGTAACCTGTTTTACCTCTCCGACGGAACACTGGACTCTGCGTTTATCCAGAATCAGAATTACCTGCAGAAGACGACCACCAATAATAACGTGATCAGTACTTCATACACAGAGCCGGTAGGACTCAATAAGCTGATTGAGTTAAACTATGCTTATACCAGGAACGTGAATGAGTCTAACAGGAAGACCTTTAACTTCAATGACAATTCGGGTAAATATGATAATTTAAACCTGCGTCAGACCAATGACTTCAGAAATGTGTTTGAAGCGCATAGGGCGGGTATCAACTTCAGGGTGCAGAATGCCAAATACAATTACCAGTTTGGTGTGGGTGTACAGCAGTCCTCGCTGGACAACTCCAGCTACCGGGCCGACAGTAACAAAACCTTCCTGACCAGTCAGACCTATACCAACCTCTTCCCAACAGCTAATTTCAACTTTACGCCATCCCGGAGCAAGAACCTGCGTTTCCGTTATAATGGCCGGACTAACCAGCCTTCGATCACGCAGTTGCAGAATGTACCGGATGTAACCGATACACTGAACATCCGCATTGGTAACCCGAACCTTAACCAGGAGTTTAGCCATAGTTTCAACCTCGGGTTTAATACGTTCAATATGCTGACGATGAAGTTTATCGCGGCCAATATCAACTTTACGACCACGGATAATAAGATCATCAACAATATCAGTTATACCGGACGCAGACAGGTGACCACTTATGAAAATATGGATGGCTATTTTAATGGTTCCACCTTTATTACACTGGGTCTTCCTTTCCGCAATCCCAAACTGAAAGGATCCAGCATCAATGTAACCAATAATATGAGCTATACCCAGGATATCAGTTTACTTAACAGTGTAAAGAATATTACCCAGGTATTCACTATTAACCAGGGGGTGGGACTGAATTTCAACAAGGAAAAACTTGATTTCGGGGTAAAAGCCAACCTGGCCTATAATACGGTGAAGTATTCAATCAATACAAGCCAGAACGAAGACTATTATACCCACAACTATTCAGGTGATGTGGCGTATACTTTCCCTAAGAATTTCATCCTGTCCACCGACTTTAATATCCTGATGAATACCGGCCGTGCTCCCGGGTACAACCAGACCATCCCGGTATGGAATGCCAGTTTCAGTAAGCAATTATTTAAGAACAAGAACGGGGAGCTGAAGTTTTCGGTTCGTGACCTGCTCAATCAGAACCAGGCCATTGCCCGTACTACCACGCTCAACTATGTGGAAGATACCCGCAGTATGGTGCTGAAGCGTTATTTTATGGTGAGCTTCCTGTTCAACCTTAACAGGATGGGCGGACAAACACAGCAACGTCAGCAGGGTATGCCTCCGGGTATGAACCGGATGATGGAAAGGAATACAAGAGATGTGAGAATGTT